>JAGQSN010000133.1 GCA_020439555.1 Acidimicrobiales bacterium
ATCAAGCCCGACAGCCAGACCCCGTTCACCGCCATCCGAGCGTTCCAGCTGCTCGAGGAAGCCGGTCTTCCGAAAGGTCTCGTGCAGATCGTGACCGGGCCGGGCACCGTGGTCGGCTCGGCGATCATCGACTCGGCCGACTACCTGATGTTCACCGGTTCCACGGAGACGGGCCGCTCGATCGGCCGGCAGATCGGCGGTCGCCTGGTCGGCTACTCCGCGGAGCTCGGCGGGAAGAACGCGATGATCGTCACCGCCGACGCCGACCTCGACCGGGCGGTGCAGAACGCGGTCGTCGCCTGCTTCGCCAACACCGGTCAACTCTGCATCTCGATCGAACGCATCTACGTGGACGCAGCCATCGAGAAGGCGTTCACGAAGAAGTTCGCGGCGGCGGTCGAAGCGCTCCGCCTCGGCAACGAGCAGGCCTACACGGCCGATGTCGGCCCGCTCGCCTCCAAGGCCCAACTCGACAAGGTCACCGAGCACCTCGCTGATGCCCTCGACAAGGGCGCCCGGCTCGTCGCCGGCGGCAAGGCCCGACCGGACCTCGGCCCGTTCTTCCACGAGCCGACGCTCGTCGCCGAGGTCACGCCGGAGATGGCCATCCATCGGGAGGAGACCTTCGGTCCCATCGTCGCGATCTACCCGTACACGTCGGTCGAGGACGCGATCCGGGAGGTCAACGACACCGAGTACGGCCTCAACAACAGCGTGCTGTGCGGCGACGTGAAGGCCGGCAAGCAGATCGCGGCTCGGCTCATGTCCGGCACCGTGAACGTCAACGACGGCTACTCGTCTGGTTGGGGCACGCTCGACTCCCCGATGGGCGGAATGAAGGCATCCGGCATGGGCCGCCGCCACGGCCGCGACGGACTCCTGAAGTACACGGAGTCACAGACGATCGCGGTGCGATCGGCGGCCGCTCAGAAGCTGCAGGATGCGACCGCCGACCCCAAGGCGTTCGCGGCCCGGTTCACGAAGCTGCTCAGGACTGCCAAGCACCTGCCACGCTGACCGCACCCGATCGGCCGGACGATCCGGTCTCCGGCTTGGACACGGAACCGCGACGGCGGGACCATGGAGCCATGACCGAGCTCTACAAGCCACCGCCGGACCCACGTGGGCCGATGTTCTTCGCCGCGGCCGTCGTGTTCGGCGCGGTGCTGCTCGGTGCCGTCGCGGTCGCGTTCTTCGCAGGCGACTCCGGTGAGTCGACGTCCGCTACCACCACGACCATGGTCCTCGGCCCAGACGGTTCCGTCGTCCCGCAGGTCGAACGTCCGTCCAGCCTTCCTCGCCCCAACAGCGGCAAGAAGCCCGAAGAAGCCGGCGATCCGGGTGGTTGGGAGCAGTTGACGGTGTTCGCTCTCGTCGCTGTCGGGATGCTCGGGATCGGAACCGTGGTGTTCCGAGGTGGCAAGAGGACGCGGGCAAGACGAGCGCAGTGGCTCGCCCAGTCGGCGCCCGGTCAGGAGGAGCTACGCCGCGAACAGAAGGAACGGAGCGCCCACGGCTCCGACTGAACCCCGCCGATCGGACGGTCTCGACGGTTCAGGTGACCGTCGACCGTTGCTGGTTGACGGGCAGGCGGTGCTCTCCGCTCGCCAGCACCTCGGCGAGGTGTGACGCGGCGACGACCACCTCCCTGTGGGTGGTGTAGAGCGGTGCGAAACCCAGGCGGACGATGTCGGGTTCCCGGAAGTCACCGACCACACCCCGGCCGATCAAGGCCTGGACCACGCCGAAGGCTTCGGTGTGGCGCATCGACACCTGCGAGCCGCGACGTTCCGGTTCCAGCGGGGTCGCGATCTCGAGTTCCGGGCAGAGCTCCGAGACGGCGTCGATGAAGAGTCCCGTCAAGGACAACGACACGGTTCGTGCGGTGATGGGCTCCACGCCGTCGAAGGCGGCGAGCGCCTTCTCGAGCACGAGCAGGGACACCATCGGTGGCGTCCCCACCCGGACTCGGCCGACGCCACGAATCGGCTCGAAGCTCGGTGCCATCGCGAACGGCTCGGCATGGCCCTGCCACCCCGACAGCGGCTGGTCGAGGTGTTCCTGGTGACGCTCGGCGACGTACATGAACGCCGGCGCCCCCGGACCGCCGTTGAGGTACTTGTAGGTGCACCCGACCGCCAGGTCGACCTCGTGCTCGTCGAGTCCCACGTCGAGCACGCCGGCACCATGACAGAGATCCCACAACACCAGCGCTCCACGCCCGTGGGCTGCCCGGGTCACGGCAGGCAGGTCCCAACGCTCCCCTGTCCGGTAGTCCACGGACGACACCGCCACGAGAGCGACCTCGTCGCCGCGCTCGGCCAGGAAGTCGGGAAGCTCGGCCGGACCGACTCGCTCGACGACTGCGCCGACCAGTCGAGCCGCGGCGTCGAGGAGGTAGAGGTCCGTCGGGAAGGATGCGGGGTCCGAGACGAGAACGTTGCGGTCGGGTCGCATCCTCGCCGCCGCGACGAACGCCTTGAAGAGGTTCACCGACGTCGAGTCGGTCACCACCACCTGCCCCTCGGCTGCACCGACCAGGCGACCGATCGCGTCCCCGACCCGTAGGGGAGCGTCCCACCAACCGTTGGCGTTCCAAGAGGAGATCAGGTCATGGCCCCACTGTCGCCCCACGATGTCGTCCATCGCGTCACGGGCCGCCACCGGAAGTGCCCCCAGTGAGTTGCCGTCCAGGTAGACGAGGCCGGCGGGCAGGTCGAAGCGGTCACGGCAGTGCCGTAGAGGACTGGTCGCGTCCGCTGCCGCTGCCCGAGCCAGAAGCGAATCGACGATCACGGACCGCTCCGACACGTCTCAGGCCGTCAACAACGACGCCACGGCCCAGATGGCGGCGACCAGGCCGATGCCGGCCATGATCAGAGAACGTGCGACCGGCGCCTTGTCGAGCGAGCCCTCGTCACGCTTGTCCGTGGCCGGCGGTCGGAGGATGGCGGCGAGGTTTCCGGCGAACAGCGCCGCACCGAGCGCCAGGACCAGGTAGACGATCAGGTCGTCGCCCAGGAACGGCGTGAAGGAATCCTCGGCGAGCAACGTGACCACGGCCGAAGGCTAACGGGACAGAAGTGTGGCATCCGACCCGACCTTCCCCTTCAGATCGGACCCACTGCCGCCGATACATCTGGTGACCGGTGGACATCGCCCCGTCGGTCCGGTCGGGTGGAGGCCACATCCTCCTCCCTCCACACATCGGTTCGGAGCTTGTCCAGGGCTCGATCCTTGTGGTGGCCTCCACCTGACCACCCCCCTCAGTTCGGCTTGGTCGACGGTGCCTTGGAACGGGTCGTGGTGGTGGCCGGGCGCGTGGACGTGGTCGCCGGCATCGTCGTGGTCGTGGTGGTGGAGAGGTTCGGGTTCGGCTTCTTGCCGGTCAGAGAGGCATCGACGAAGTCCGCGTACTCGGCGATACCGACCTTGGTGAGGTGCACGGTGTCCGGACGGAACCAGTCGCCGTGTGGATCCGAGAAGCGGTGCCAGTCGGCGAGATAGGCCCCCGGCAGATGCGGGACGACTTCCCCGAGCGTGCTGTTGACGTCCGCGATCCAGGATCGATCCGCCCTGACGGTGAGGAACACCACCGGGGTCGCGCCGGCGGCCTCCTTCACCGCTCGGATCTGGTCGGCGGTGAAGGTCCCGTTCGTCCCGATGTGAACGACCAGCACGTCACCGAGTCCACGGGAGCTTCGCAAGCTGGCGACGATGTCGGGCACGCCCTTCGCCTGCCGTCCGACCTTGGCGTCGATGTAGATGTTGTCGCCGAACTGGTCGTAGAGGCCGGGCGCTGCGCCGACCATCACCGAGTCACCGACGGCCGTGACGACCGGAACCTTGCCCGGCGGAGCGAACGAGGGGATGGTGGTCGTCTCACCCGGACGCGTGGTCGGCACGGTCGTCGCCGTGCCCGGCACCGTCGGGAGCGTCTCGCTCGGGGAACGCTTCGGCGGCGGCTTGCTGTTGTGCGCCGCGATGAGATCCTCGCCCTCCTGGATCGCCGCCACGGTCGCGTCCTTGTGGACCGGTGCCAGGATCATCGCGATCACGGCCACGGACACTGTCAACGCCATCGCTCCCGCTCCGAGCGGGCGCGCCAGACGGCCGTCGGTGGGTCGGCTGAACCAGCGGCGGACGTCGGCAAGCGACCGCTCACCGCGGTGCCAGGGCACCTCGACCATCCGGTAGCAGGCCTCGCTGAGCAGTCCCGTGATGACGAGCCGCACGACGAGCGTGACGTTCGGACCCCAGGAGACGTCGATCCCGGGCCGCGTGAACGCGTAGACGGGCCAGTGCCAGAGGTAGATGCCGTACGACCTGGCGCCGATGGCGACCAGCGCCGGGTGACCGAATCCCCGGCGCCCGGCCACCGTCGCGTTCGGGTGACAGGCGGCGGCCACCAGCACGGTCGACACGATGCTGAAGACCAGGAACCCGAGGCGGTACATCCACGGCCCCGTGTCGGTGCCGAAGACGAAGAAGAGCAGGGCCACGACGAGGGCCGCCAGCGCAGCGATGTCCACCTCACGTGAGCGACGTGCGATCGGCGCGGCACTCAGACGGGCCGGTCGCCAGACGACTGCCAGAGCCGCACCCAACAGCAGACCCGACAGGCGACTGAAGGTGGAGAAGTAGGCCCGGGACGGATCGTCGCTCCCGGCACCCCAGACGGCGAGCAGGACAGCCGACGCGAACGCCCCGCCGAGCATCGTGCCCACGAGGACACCGAAGGAACGAGCCCGGCGACGCAGGAGCAGCAGCAACGGGGGCCAGAAGACGTAGAACTGCATCTCCACGCCGAGAGACCACATGTGCCGCAGGACGGGCGGTCGACCGATGGCGTCGAAGTAGGAGTTGCCGGTGGCGAAGAAGTACCAGTTGGCGGTGGCCGTGAGCGTCGCGATCGCCTGGCCGCGGAGCTCGTAGAGCTCGGGGCGGTGGAACAGGAAGACGAAAACGGTCAACGCTGCCAGCAGCGTCAGCTGGGCCGGTACGAGCCTGCGGACACGACGGGCCCAGAATCGCTTCAGGGCGACCGTTCCCGATCGTCCGTACTCGCCCAGGCAGAGCCCGGTCACGAGGAACCCGCTGAGGACGAAGAACAGGTCGACACCGAGGAATCCGCCGGACATCCACGAGTAGTCGGCGTGGTAGAGCAACACCGCGACGACCGCTATGGCACGCAGACCGTCGAGTCCGGGAAGCCGAGTGGGTCCGCCGGCGCGCGCCGCTGTCGACGTGGTCATCGAGTCGGGTTGCATCGGGGTCGGGTCAAAAGGGTTCCACGGAGGTCGGCTCGGCGTCCGGCGATCCATTGTTGTCGATGCAGGTCGGTGAGGGTCAGACCACGTCGAGTCACCCCGGGGACTTCGGGCCTGATGACGACCGCCCTACTCTGCGAGGGATCCCTCCGACCGCTTCACATCGGGCATCCCGTTGACCTCGACCTCCGAACATCCAGACGAGCGGCGTACGCCGTTGGGCGCCCGACTCACCGCTTGGTGCGCCATGGCGGGGATCGTCGCCGTCCTGGCCGGTGCCTGGATGGCAACGCGCACCGTCGAGACGCCGGTGCAGGACTGCGGGGTGGCTGCCGTCTACCTGCTGGACGGTCGGGTCGACGTGCTGGCTGATCCTGCGAACCCGCCCGAGGGGCTCACGGCGGCCCAGGTGAAGGCCAACAACGCCGAACCGTGTCAGGAACGGGCCGCTAACCAGGCCCGCCCCGGTGCGCTCCTGGTGTTGGCCGGAACCGCGGTCGGCATCGTCGCGGCCCTCTCGGAAACCGCGCTCCGCTGGAGGTGGCGTCGCCGACGCCACGGTTCGGTCGATCAGCCCGTCGCCGAGAGCGCATCGCCTCACATATGACGTTCAGGGTGCTTTTCACCTGATTTTCTGCGTCTCGTGAAGAATCGGCGCATGGACAATTCCAAGCAAGGATCAGGAGCCCGGAGCTCCGGCCGCAAGGGCAAGCTCGTGGCGGTGATCGGCGGGATCGTGGCCCTCGTGGTCGTCGCTGCCGTCGTGATCGTGCAGTTCGTCCTGCCCGACGACGCTCCTGACAAGGAGAAGCTCACGGACGCGACCAACGCTACCGGCGCGGAGATCGACCCGACATCGCTCGACGGAACCTGGGCCGTCGTCGCAGGTTCCGGCGACGAGGCGACCTACGCCGGCTACCGGGTGGAAGAGGTCTTCGCCGCCGGCGCGAGGAAGGCAACCGCCATCGGCCGCACCGGTGACGTCATCGGTGAGCTCACCGTCGACGGTGGCAAGGTGACCCAGGGCAAGGTCACCGTTGACATGACCACCCTGACCAGCGACGAAGGACGGCGCGACAACGCGATCCGTGACCGGGGTATCCAGACGAACAAGTTCCCCGAAGCGACCTTCGAGATCACCAGCCCGGTCGCTCTGCCGAGTCTCCACGACGGCAAGGTCAGCCAGGTGAAGGTGACGGGCGACCTGACGCTTCACGGGGCGAAGAAGTCGATCGAGGTCGACCTGTCCGTCCGCCCGTCCGGTGACGTCGTGACGATCGACTCGTCGGTTCCGATCGCCTTCGCCGACTACGGCATCGAGGCACCGAGCATCGGAGGCTTCGTGAGCGTCGAGGACAAGGGCAGCCTGGAGTTCCGGATCAGCTTCCGGAAGCAGTGACCGGCGACGGGTCGCGTTCGACGACAGCCCGACCGCGACCCGTCCGACGCCTCCATTCGGCCTCTGCCCGACCGAGCTCCGTGCGCGGTTCGGCACCCACCCACGGCCAGATCTCCTCGGAGATCTCACGCCACCGGGCAGTGGCACCCAACTCTCCGAGCACGGCCATCAGCCCCAGGTTGATCCGCTGGATGATGACCATCGACTGCGGCACGTTCGCCGCCTTCATGATCTCGGCGTGTTCGGACGAGGTGTCGAAGAACCGGGCGACCATCTCGCTCGCGTACTCCGCGTCGAAGGTCCGGGCCTCGTCGTCCTTGACGAACTCGTAGAAGTGCCCGAAGTAGCGCTCGACCTGTTCGTCGGTGAAGTCCAGTCCCGGTTTGATGAGACCGACTCCCTCGACGATCCGACGGAAGCGTGCGCGATCCGGGTTGATGACTGCGGCGTCGATCATCTGCTCGAACGGCAACAGCTCCTCGGGTGTGAACCGCTTGACGAGTCCGTAGTCGAGGAAGGACACGCGACCGTCGGCCCCGAAGATGTAGTTACCGGGGTGCGGGTCGCCGTTGAACGCGCCGAGCCGGTAGAGGCTTCCGAACACGAACCGGTAGATGATCTCACCGACCCGATCGCGTTCGGAGACCGGCCAGGAGGTCACTTCCGAGAACCGTGCGCCGGCGACCAGTTCGGTCGTGATGACCCGTCGTGATCCGAGACCGTCGATCACGTCGGGCACGTGGATGAAGGGGTGGTCCCGGTAGTAGTCGGCGAACAGTCGCTGGTTGTCGGCCTCGATCCGATAGTCGAGCTCCTCGGTGATGCGCTCCCGAAGCTCCGCCACGAGCGGCTTCGGGTCGAGGCCGGGGAACATGTACTTCATCGTCGTGAAGAGCATCCCGGCGTTGTCCAGGTCGCCCTCGATCGCCACGTCGACGCCCGGGTACTGGACCTTCACCGCCACGGCACGACCGTCGTGGGTCATCGCGCGGTGGACCTGACCGATCGAGGCGGCGGCGATCGGTACGGGATCCCACTCGGCGAAGACCTCGGCTGGTGGGGCGCCGAGCTCCTCGGTGATCACCTGGGCGGCCAACTCCGGGGCCATCGGCGGCGCGTCCTGTTGGAGCTGCGCCAGCGCGTCTCGAACCGGTTCGGGCATTCCCTGGTCGAGGTAGCTGACCATCTGGCCGAGCTTCATCATGGCGCCCTTGAGGTTCCCGAGCGTCTCTGCCACCTGTTCGGCGGTACGCAGTTGGAACGCCTCGTCGAGCTCCGCTCGACGCTCGGCGTCGGCGAACACGCGTCGGGCACGGTCGGCGGCCCATGCTCCGCCGACCTTGGTGGCAGCTCCGGCCAGCACGAGGTTGCGCTGCGTCCGGGAACGGGCTGCGACGGACCCGTCCTTCGGGTCATCGACGTTGCTAAGTCGCCTCCACCAGGCAGCGGTCCCGACAGCGGCGGCAGCAAACACCGCCAGACGAACGGATCGGTTCATGGGCGGCGAAGCTACCCGCGGTGCCCACGGTCACCCGACCCGGACGGTCATCCCTCTTCGGCGGGATCGGCGAGGACCGTCGTCCACACGAGGGCGCCGAGGGCTCCGCCGATCAACGGAACGATCCAGAAGACTGGGAGCTGCGCCAGGTAGTCGGTCCCGGCGAAGATCGCCTGGCTGGTCGACCGGGCCGGGTTCACAGATGTGTTGGACACCGGGATCGAGATGAGGTGGATCAGCGTCAACGCCAGACCGATGGCGAGGCCGGACGCGGCGGGCTGTGCCTTCTTCGCCGTCGCCCCGAGGATCACGAGCACGAACATCGCGGTCATCACCGTCTCGGAGACCACCACCGCGAGGAGGCTGTAGTGGCCGGGGCTGTGGTCACCGAATCCGTTCGCGGCGAACCCGTTCGAGAACTTGAATCCGTCGATGCCGGTTGCGATGGCTCCGAGGATGCACGCGGCGAGGATCGCTCCGACGACCTGGGCGACGATGTAGGGGACCACGTCCTTGCGTTCGAACCGGCCTGCCACCGCTAGGCCCACCGTCACGGCGGGATTGAAGTGTCCGCCGGAGATGTGGCCGAGCGCGTACACGCCGGTGAGGACCGTGAGACCGAAGGCGAGGGCGACACCGATGACGCCGACACCGCCTCCCCCGACGATCGAGTTCGGCCCGGCGGCGAGCACTGCCGTGCCACATCCTCCGAGCACCAACCAGAAGGTGCCGATGGCCTCGGCACCGAGTCGACGACGCATGTCCATTGTTCGACCTCCGGGGGAAGGCTCTCCGAGACAGGATGCGTCGAGGCTACGGGGCCTCCGAGCGCGCTCGGCGGACTAGTCCCGGGCCATGTTGGCGAACTTGG
>JAGQSN010000134.1 GCA_020439555.1 Acidimicrobiales bacterium
CGTGCCCGCCGGACTCGCCGATGCCGGCCCACTCGTCGGTGCGGCAGCGGTCGCGTGGCGCGGCCTGGGTGTCGACGTGGGGGTCCGATGACCACGTTCGGTCTCCGCTGGTGGTCCCGTACCACGATCGCGCTGTTGGCACACCCGGGCCTCTGGCTCACTGCGGTCGTGCAGGCCCTACGCCTGGCGCCCCCGGGATGGTGGAGGCGCAGGCCGTTCCTGCCGGTACCTGACGCCGCATACCTCAGGTTCCGGATGGAGACCCAGTACGGGAGCGACCACGACCCCGATCCGGCCGACGTCGTCACGTACCTGCACTGGGTCAGGTCGACGAACCGCTCCCGTTGACCGGCTGCCGATAGTTTCCGGACGATGTCGAGGTCGGAGGCTCCGCTACGGGTCACGCTCTGGCGCGTTCGACTGCCGCTGCTCCGAGCCCTGTCGTCGGGGCACGGGACCGAGAACCTCCGGGACTTCGTCCTGGTCGAGGTCGAGGCGCAGGACGGGGCGACCGGCTGGGGCGAGTGCTCGGCCCTGGCTCGACCGACCTACACCTCCGAGCATGTGGCCGGAGCATGGGCGCTGCTTCGTGACGAGCTGGCACCGGCGTGGTTGGAGGGTCGGGAGTCCGGGGTCGTCGGTCACCCGATGGCGTCGGCCGCGATCGGTGCGGCAACGCGTGACCTTTCGCTGCGGCGACGTGGCCGTGCCCTCGTCGACCACGTCGCGGTCTCCCTGGGGCGGCCGCGTCCGACGGTGCCGGTTTGCTGCGTGGTCGGACGCGGCCCGGTCGACCAGGTGGTCTCGGAGGTCGCCGGCGCGGTCGGATCCGGTGCGGTGCTCGTCAAGATCAAGGTGACGCCGCGGCCGACCGATATCGAGGCCGTGCGTGAGGTCCGTCGCTGCTGGCCCCGTCTCGACATCGCCGTCGACGGCAACGGGACCCTCGACACGAGGTCGGTGCGGGCGCTCGCCGACCTTCGGCTCGCCTACATCGAACAGCCGGCGCCGGCGGATGACCTGATCGGTTCGGCCGCTCTGGCGCGGGTCGCGGAGGGCCCGGTTGCTCTCGACGAGTCGGTCACGTCGGTCGCGTCGCTGCACACAGCGGCCGCTCTCGGGGCCGGGCATCTGGTGAACGTGAAGCCTGCACGGCTGGGCGGGACCGACGATGCCGTCTCCGTCGTGCTGGCGGCGGAGGATCTCGGGTGGGGCTGCTTCGTGGGCGGGATGTTGGAGAGCGGGATCGGTCGAGCCGCCGCACTGGCGGTCGCCGCGTCGGAACGGTGTGCACTTCCGACCGACCTCGGACCGTCCGACCGCTACTTCGCGGCCGACATCGCAGGACCTGTTGTCGCGGACGACCACGGTCACGTAGTGGTGCCGGTGGGTGTCGGGTCGGGTGTCGAGGTGGACCGTGAGCGTCTCGAATCGGCGGCCTGCGATCGACTCGTCCTGGAAGCACCGTGACGGGGGACGTGCCGGAGACGGAACGTTGAGCGGGACCGTCTGGGGAATCGAGCGCCACGTCGGTTCCGCCGCCTCGTTCCACGACCGTGTCGTTCCGGCGTCGCCACGTCGGGTGGTCTGGTGGTTCGAGGTGGATCGGCCGGCGGTCGCGTTGGGCAGCACTCAGCCGGCGGACGTGGTCGACGTCGTGAAGGCGGAGCGTCGCGGTGTCGAGGTCGTGCGCCGACGGAGCGGCGGGGGAGCGGTTTGGCTCGATGCCACCTCGGTCACCTGGGTGGACGTGATCCTGCCCGCCGCGGACGAACGCTGGCTCGACGACGTGTCGCGGTCGGCCGTCTGGCTCGGCGAGATCTGGGCGGCCGTGCTGTCCGATCTCGGTGTGGACGGTGCGCGGGTGCACGAGGGCCGGATGGAACGGACAGAGGACTCGTCGCTGGTCTGCTTCGCGGGACGGGCACCGGGTGAGGTCCTGGTCGATGGGCGCAAGGTCGTCGGGATCTCCCAGCGACGTACCCGGAGCGCCGCCAGGTTTCAGTGTGCGCTGCTCCACACGTGGGACCCTGACCTGTTGGTCGAGTTCCTCGCTGTGTCCGGCGGCGAACGCGGACCCATGATCGGACGTCTGGCAGAGGTGGCCGCGGGTATCGGCCCGATTCCCTCGACCACGGTGGTCGCCGCCTTCCTGGCTCACCTGCGAGCCACGTGAGGTAACCGAGACCTCCAGAGAACACCTTTCGACTCCACTCGGGCGCGCTGGTGACGGCGGCCTGTCGCCTTCCCTCTGAGGGGAGGTGGGGGTCACCTCCGGTCGTTGAGCGGAGCGAGCGTCAGCGAGCGCAGTCGAAACGACCTGGGTCGGCGTGGTCGGGACCCCCTTGGTCGGTGCTGTCGAGCACGCCCTTTCAGCGGTCTTGCTGCCTTTTCGTGCACTGGTCTGGTGTGCGGAGGCAGTCGGCGGCTCGTTCGCGCATATCCCCAGGTCAGGGCATGAATCGAACATAAGTTCCGTATGGACTGATGGCGTCTGATGGATTAGATTCGGCGTTCAATGGAGGTTGAGGGTGTGACACGGACTGTCGACGGGCGCATTCGCCCGGCGCGCCCCATGCCTCCCTGGGGGCACCGGGCCCTCGCCGGGCGGTACGTGCTGAAGCTGGACAAGACGGGCCGAATCGCGATCCCCGGCGCCTACCGCCACGCCTTCTTCCCGGGTGAGGACGAGTGCGTCGTCGCTCCGCTCAGCAAGAACAGCGCCGGGCTGTTCACTCCGCTCGCGTTCGACCTGGTACTCGAGGACCTGGACAACGACGAGATCGCGACGCTCGCCCACCCGCGAGCCTCTCGCTGGTTGGCGATGTCGTCGCACTACCTGTCGGTGGACAACCAGTACCGCATCGTCCTGCCACCGGACATCCGTGAGCGGGTCGACCTCGGCTCCCAGATCGTCCTGGGCGGGGCCTACGACCGCATCGAGGTGTGGAACGCGGAGAACTTCGCCGAGGAGGGCGAGGACGAGATCGAACACGTCACCAGCCACCTCGACAACCTGAAGGTGAAGCGGACGAAGCGGCCCGAAGGTGGTGGCGAGTCGTGATGGCCGCCGCCTTCGAGCACACCTCGGTGCTGCTGGAGAGGGTCGTCGACCTCTTCGACCCGGTCCCTTCCGGCACGATCGTCGACGCGACCCTGGGCGGAGCCGGTCACGCTTCGGCCATCCTCGAACGTCGTCCCGACATCGACGTCCTCGGGCTCGACCAGGACGACGATGCCCTTGCCGCAGGCAGCGCCCGGCTCGCCGAGTTCGGCGATCGGGCCAGGGTCGTGAAGGCTCGGTTCGACACCCTCGACGCGGTCGTGGAGTCCCATGGCGTCGGGCAGGTCAGCGGGGTCCTCTTCGACCTCGGTGTCTCCTCGCCGCAGTTCGACCGTCCGGAGAGGGGCTTCTCCTACCGGGCCGACGGTCCGATCGACATGCGCCAGGACCGGAGCCAGGTGCGGACTGCGGCCGACCTCGTCAACGGTGCCGAGCCCGCCGAGCTCGAACGGGTGCTGCGGGAGTACGGCGACGAGCGCTTCGCTGGGCCGATCGCCCGGTCGATCGTCGCCGCACGGCCGCTCGCCGGGACGCTCGAACTGGCAGACGTGGTCCGGTCCGCCATCCCGGCCAGGTTCCGCCGTACCGGCGGACATCCGGCCAAGCGCACGTTCCAGGCGTGCCGCATGTGGACGAACGACGAACCGGCCGTCCTGCAGGCGGGCCTCGATGCCGCCCTCTCCGTCACCGCCCCGGGCGGTCGGGTCGCCGTGATCTCGTTCCACTCCGGGGAGGACCGCATCGTCAAGGCCACCTTCCGCCGGGCCGAGACGGGCGGCTGCACCTGCCCTTCCGGCCTGCCGTGCGTCTGCGGTGCCGTCCCGATCGCCCGACTGCTGAAGCGAGGCGGCTGGACCGCCACCGCTGACGAACTCCATGCCAACCCACGCGCTTCCAGCGCCCGCCTCCGTGCCGTCGAGATCCTGCCTCTCCGTTCCAACGAGGACCCGTCATGACCAGCGCCCTCCGCAACTCGAACATCCAGAACCCGGCACCCAGGAGCACGCAACCTCCCGCCCGGACACGTCGCTCCGGAGGGCACCTTCGGGTCGTCGAACCTCCGTCACGTGGGCGGCGCAACGCACTCGTCGCCTGCGCTGTCGTGGTCGTCGTGTTCGGCGCCCTGCTCACCTCGGCGCTCATCCAGTCGACCTTCGTGACCAGGCAGGACCACATCGACGAGGTCAAGCGTGAGACCGCCGAGTTGACGACGCAGCTCGAACGGGCCCGCGCCCAGCTCGCCGCCGCGCAGTCACCCGAGAACCTCGCGGCCGCCGCGACCCGGCTCGGCATGGTCGCCCCCGCGGACCGCGAGTGGATCCAATCGGCTCCGACGATCCCGAACGGTCCCGTCACGGATCCGGGCCCGGCCACGACCTCTGACGGGGGTTCGGCAGAACTGGCAGCACGTGCACCGCAGGTGACCAACAGGGGGACAGAAACCGAATGAGCCGAGACGACCTCGACGACTTCTTCGGCCGCGGGAGCGGCACCCGAACCCTTTCGGACCACAACCGGCCCGCCCGTCGCACCGAGGGGCGGGCAGCGGCGCGTCAGGGCACACGCCGGACACGGGAGGCGTCGACCCGCACGGGGGCCACCCGGCAGAGGCCGGTGCGGCCGACGTCCGCGGTCGAAACCCGGCGCCAGCCGCGACGCACGCCATCCACCCGACCGGCCGAGCCGTCACGCCCGAGCAACAGGACTCGTCCGCTTCGGCCCGTCCCTCCCGTACGCCAGGTCCGTCCCGTTCGCCCCGTGATCCCTCCGGTGGACCACGCCACCGCGATGCAACGGACTCGCCGCCGTCTCATCGGCTTCGTCGTCGTGGTCACCCTGCTCGTCGTCGCGGTGACGGTGAAGCTGGTCGACGTGCAGGCGACCCAACGCTCGTTCTGGGTCGACAGGGGGGAGCGGGCCCGTGACGCCGAGCGGGTGATCCCCGCCGGTCGGGGCGAGATCCTCGATCGGAACGGTCACGTGCTCGCGATCTCGGTCTCCCGCCCGAACGTCGTGGCGGATCCTTCCCAGATCACCGATCCGGCCGAGCGGACGAAGGTGGCCGCGGCCCTCGCGCCCCTGCTGGGATCGGACCAGGCAACCCTGCTCGCCAAGCTCGGTCGAGGTGACACCCACTACCAACTGCTCGCCCCGGCGGTCGCCGACTCGGTCGAACGGAAGGTCAGGGCGCTGATCTCCGAGGGCTCGCTGCCCGGGATCGCGTTCGAACCGACCTACGTGCGCGAGTACCCGGCCGGCGACATCGCACCGGCGCTGGTAGGACGCACCTACAACTTCGGTCAGCAGGACCCGTCCGGTCGGCAGGGCCGCTACGGGCTCGAACGTTCCCTCGATGATCGACTGCGTGGGGTCGACGGCCGCATCAGCTACGAGCAGGACCGGGCGGGGGGCAAGATCGCCGACACCCCGCAACGGGTGACTCCGGCCAAACCCGGCGACGACGTGTACCTGACCATCGACGCCTCCCTCCAGTACGCGACCCAGCAGGCCCTCATCGAGCAGGTCGAGGCGACCGGCGCCGCCGAGGCCATGGCGGTCATCACCAAGCCGAGCACGGGGGAGATCCTGGCGATCTCCAGCGTGGCTCGCGTCGGTGACGAGGTAGCGCCGACCGTCGACGACCGGGCCGCCACGACCGTCTTCGAGCCCGGGTCCGTGAACAAGATGATCACGGTGGCCGGCGCGCTGGAGGACGGCGTCGTCGCCCCGGACACCCTCCTGGAGGTTCCCGACAACCTCACTCTCTACGACCACACCTTCACCGACCACGACCCTCACCCGACGCGGACCTGGTCGACGACCGACATCCTCGTCACGTCGTCCAACATCGGGACGATCAAGATCGCCCGCCAGCTCGGCAAGGAACGGGTGGACCACTACCTCCGCTCGTTCGGGCTGGGACATCGCACCGGGAACCAGATCCCCGGCGAGGTGAACGGGTTGATGCTCGATCCCGACGAATGGTCGGGCACGAGCATCGGAGCGATCCCGATCGGTCAGGGGATCTCGGTGACCGCGTTGCAGATGCTCGCCGCCTACAACGTGGTGGCCAACGACGGCGTCTGGGTCGAGCCTCGCATCCTGGGCGCGGTGGACCCGGGCAGCGGAAAGGTCGTCGAACCGACCGGCGAGGCTCGCCGTGTCGTGTCTCCGGCCACTGCCGCAGCGATGCGGGAGATGCTCGCCAAGGTCGTCTCCGAGGGCACCGGTTCCAAGGCGCAGGTTCCCGGCTATACGGCATACGGAAAGACCGGAACCGCCCGCATCCCGCAGGATCACCCGACCGACCCGCACGACGCCTACCGGAACGCGGCAGGCGGCTACGACTACCAGTCGACCTTCCTCGGCGGCATCGAGGGGGCCGACCTGTCGGCGATCGTCACGGTCCGCCAGGCCAAGACCTCCATCTACGGCGGCGAGGTCGCGGCCCCGGTCTTCGCGAAGCTCGCCCTCACGGCTCTGCGCACCCTCGGCATCGCTCCGCCGGCGCTGGCGGGTGACGTCGACACCCACGTTCCGGCTCTCAGCAGCACGGCACGGGAGGTCGACGCGGAGGGTCCCTCATCCGGGCCCTCCACGGCGCAAGGCTGAAGGTCCCATGTTGTTGTCCGAGCTCCTCGGAGCGGTCGCCGACCGTCCCGCCCTTCAGCACGTCCAGGTCAGGGTCGACGACGACGTCGAGTTGACGGGCGCGTCGCACGACACGCGCCTCGTGGGGCCCGGGATGATCTTCTGCTGCGTCCCGGGGGCGAACGTGGACGGCCACGACCTCGCAGCCGATGCGGTGGCGGCTGGAGCCGTCGCGCTCCTCTGCGAACGGCCACTGTCGCTCGGCGTCGCCGAGTTGCAGGTCCCGTCCGTTCGTGAGGCGATGGGACCGGTGTCGGCCGTTCTCGCCGGATCCCCATCCGAGCACATGGTCGTCGTCGGCGTGACGGGGACGAACGGCAAGACGACCACCGTGCACCTCCTCGCATCGATCTTCGAGGCTGCGGGACGGCGAGCGGGCGTGATCGGGACGTTGACGGGAACGCGCACCACGCCGGAGGCCCCGGAGCTCCAACAGCAGTTGGCGGCGATGCGCTCGGACGGCGTCGAAGCCGTGGCGATGGAGGTCTCCTCACACGCCCTGGACCTTCACCGGGTGGACGGGACCCGTTTCGACGTGGCGGTGTTCACGAACCTGAGCCGGGACCATCTGGACCACCACGGCGACATGGAGACGTACTTCGGTGCCAAGGCCCGGTTGTTCGAACCTGACCTGTCGGACCGTGCCGTCCTGAACCTCGACGACCCTCACGGGCGCCTGCTGCGCGATGCGGCGTCGATCCCGGCCGTCGGCTACTCGCTCGAGGAGGCGGAGGACCTCCACGTGGACGTCGGGGGATCGACGTTCCGCTGGAGAGGAGTCGACGTCCGCCTTCCGTTGGCCGGTCGTTTCAACGTCTCGAACGCACTCGCCGCCGCGACCGCGGCGGAAGCCGTCGGTATCCCGCCGGAGGTGGTCGCCGCAGGGTTGGCGTCCGCCGCTGCGGTGCCCGGTCGATTCGAGATCATCGACGAGGGCCAGCCCTATCTGGCGGCTGTCGACTTCGCGCACACGCCCGACGGGCTCGAACAGCTGCTGGTGACCGCGAGGGAACTGGCCGGGGACGGTCGGGTGCTGATCGTCTTCGGTGCCGGCGGTGACCGGGACCGGACCAAGCGCCCGCTGATGGGTGAGATGGCGGCGCAGTACGCGGACGTCGTGGTCGTGACGACCGACAACCCCCGCCACGAGGACCCTGCTGCGATCATCGAGGACGTGAAGAGCGGAATGGAACGACCAACGGATCTGAGAACCGAACCGGACCGGCACCGAGCCATCGAACTGGCGGTCGCCGAGGCGCGTCCCGGAGACGTCCTGCTCGTGGCGGGCAAGGGGCACGAGACGACTCAGACGATCGGGGACGAGGTGTTCAGCTTCGACGATCGTCTCGTCCTGGCCGCCGCGATCCGTGCATCGGAGGAGAAGTCGTGATCGCCCTGTTGATGGCCGGTGGCCTGGCCCTCGCCGCGTCGCTCGTCGGGACCCGCTACCTGATCGCCTGGTTGGTGGACCATCGCATCGGCCAACCGATCCGTGAGGAGGGCCCGCAGGGCCACAAGACGAAGGCCGGCACGCCGACGATGGGCGGAATCGCGATCGTCGTGGGTGCGGTCGTCGGGTACGCGGTGGCCCACATCCGGAGCCGGGTCGTTTTCACCCGGTCCGGGATGCTCGTGCTGGCGCTCGTGGTGGGTGCCGGACTCGTCGGTTTCCTCGACGACTGGATCAAGATCACCCGCGCCCGCAACCTCGGCCTGAACAAGCGCATGAAGGTGCTCGGGCTGCTCACGGTCGCCGTCGGCTTCGCCGTGCTGACGGTCAGCCAGACGGGCGTTCACACGACCCTGTCGTTCACCCGGTGGGACTCCTTCGCCGACTCCTCGCTGCTCGACATCGACTTCGGCAAGGTCGGCTGGGTCGTGTGGTCGGTGCTGCTGATCATGGGCACCACCAACGCCGTGAACCTCACGGACGGGCTCGACGGGCTCGCCGCGGGTTCGTCGGTCTTCGCGTTCAGCGCCTTCACGATCGTCGGCTTCTGGGCGTTCCGGAACCCGGACATCTACCAGGTCGAACACGCCCTCGACCTGGCCGTCGTGTCCGCCGCGATGCTGGGTGGCTGCACCGGGTTCCTCTGGTGGAACGCGCACCCGGCCCGGATCTTCATGGGTGACACGGGATCGCTCGCCATCGGTGCCGGACTGGCGGGTCTGGCCCTCACGTTGAACACGAGCCTGCTGCTGCCGGTGGTGGGTGCGCTGTTCGTCGTGGAGACGCTGTCGGTGATGCTCCAGGTGTTCTCGTTCCGGGTGTTCGACCGTCGGATCTTCCGTATGGCGCCGATCCACCACCACTACGAGCTGATGGGCTGGCACGAGAACACGGTGATCGTCCGCTTCTGGATCGTCGCCGGGCTGGCGACGGCCCTCGCGCTCGGCATCTTCTACGCCGACTTCACGACCCTGCCTGCCGTGCCCGTCCCGGGAGTCCGCTCATGACGACGACCATCGGCCACCCGGCCCTGCGAGGTCGGACTGTCCCGCGCTCGTTCACGCACCGTTTCGCGGTGCCGGGCGTGTCCACGACGCGTTTCTGGATCCTCGCCTCGATCGTCACGGTGCTCAACATGGTCGGCACCCTGATGGTGATCTCGTCGTCCTCGGTGGCTTCGGCCGAACTGACCGGCGGTGCGTCGCCGTGGCTCTTCGCGAAGCGTCAGCTCATGTTCACCGGGATCGGCATGATCGCCTTGGTCGTGATGCTGTTCGTGTCGGTCCGGTTCTGGCGGCGGGTCGCATACCCGTTGTTCCTGGTGTCGTTGCTCCCGTTGGTCGCCGTCGCTGTCCCGGGTCTGGGGTCGAGCAAGAACGGGGCGGCCCGGTGGCTCGACATCGGTCCGATCCAGTTCCAGCCGTCCGAACTGGTGAAGCTCACCCTGCTGTTGGCGGTCGCCGACGTGCTCGCCCGGCGTGAGCGGCGCCTCGACGACTGGCGGGAGAGCCTCGTCCCCGTCCTGATCCCGCTGGTGGTCGTCTGCGGTCTGATCATGGCCCAGCCCAACCTCGGCACGACGATCATCATCGCGGTGACGATCATGACGATGGTCTGGGTCGCCGGTGTGCGTATGAAGCCGCTCGCAGCCGTCGGTGGCATCGGCGCGTTGTTCGCTGCCGGTTTCGTGGTGCTCGAGCCGTTCCGCCTGCGCAGGTTCCTTTCCTTCCTGGACCCGCGTGGCGACCTCGACGGTGCCGGCTACCAGACGGGTCAGGCGATGATCGGCTTCGCGAACGGTGGCCTGATCGGACGCGGTCTCGGGCGTTCCACCGTCAAGTGGGGCTACCTCCCGTACGCGTTCAACGACTTCATCTTCGCCGTGGTCGGTGAGGAACTGGGCCTGGCAGGTGCGATGTTCGTCGTCGTGGCGTTCCTCGCGTTCATCCTCGTCGGGACGTCCATCGCGATGAGTTCCGACGATCCGGACCGGGACCGCTTCCCGTTGCTGGTGGCCGTGGGCGTCACCGCTTGGCTCGGCGTCCAGGCGATCATGAACATGGCGGTCGTGACCGGAGCGATGCCCTTGACCGGCGTGCCCCTGCCGTTCATCTCCTTCGGGGGATCCGCGCAGATCGTGAACCTCGCCGCGGTCGGCCTGCTGCTGAACGTCGCCCGCCACCCGGCGGCCGCGCCGTCCAAGCCCCTAGGCCGCCGCCTGCACAGCGTCGGTGGCACCGGTACCGCCCGCCGGAAGGGTTCGTCGTGAGCCGAGGCGCACGAGGCGCAGGAGGCACCTGGGCGATCGTCGCCGGCGGTGGAACGGCCGGCCATCTCCTGCCGGGTCTCGCCGTGGCCGAGGCGCTGGTGACGGGCGGCCACGAACGTTCGACGATCCACTTCGTCGGTGCGGAGCGAGGACCCGAGTCGAAGGTCGTCCCCTCCGCCGGGTTCAGCGTCGAGGTGCTGCCGGGGCGGGGCATCCAACGCCGGCTCGCGCCGGCGAACGTGGGTGCCGTCCTCGACCTCTTCCGGGCGCTCTGGAAGGGAATCCGGATCGTGCGACGTCGTCGCCCGGCGGCGGTCGTCGTCCTGGGCGGCTACGCGTCGTTCGCGTGCGGCGTCGGGGCGGTGCTGACGCGAACGCCGCTGGTGCTACTCGAACAGAACAAGAAGGCAGGGGCGGTGAACAGGCTGCTACGCCGCTTCGCGACGGCGTCTGCCGTGTCTTTCGAGGGCACCGATCTGCCTCGTTCGACGGTCACGGGCAACCCGCTGCGACCGGAGATCCGGGCGATCGCCGAGAACCCCGACGAGGCCGCCTCGCGGGACGCATTGGGACTGCCCCGGGACAGGACCGTGATCGGAGTGTTCGCCGGCTCGCTCGGTTCTCGGCGGATCAACGAGGCGGTTCGTGGCGTGGTCGAACGGTGGGCGGAGCGGGGCGATCTGGCGGTGCGCCACGTCGTCGGCAGGCGGGACTACGCGCAGTTCAACGCGACCGCTCCCGCGCCGCCCGCAGGTGGCCTCCTCTACCAGGTGGTCGAGTACGAGGACCGGATGGACCTCCTGTTGGACGCCTCGGATCTGGCGGTCACCCGTTCCGGCGGGTCGGTGTTCGAGTTGATGGCTGCGGGGCTGCCCGCCGTCCTCGTCCCTCTGCCGATCGCGACGCGTGACCACCAGCGGGCCAACGCGGAGGCCGTGGTGGCAACGGGCGGAGCGGTCATGGTCCTGGATTCCGAACTCGATGCCGACCGCCTCGAAGCCGAGCTGTCGCGTTTGCTGGAGTCCCCGGCGAGGCTCGACGAGATGAGCGCTGCGATGCGTCGTGCCGCGACCGTCGACGCGGCCGAACGCGCCGCGAAGGTCGTCGAGGGGGCCGCTCGTGGCTGACGGGTCCGTCGACCTTTCGTCACCGCTGGCGATCCACCTGGTCGGTATCGGCGGCGCCGGGATCAGCGCCATCGGGGTGATCCTCTCGACGATGGGGCACCGCGTGACGGGCGTGGACGTGAACGAGACGAAGGCGTGGCCGTCCCTGACGAGCGCCGGGATCGACCCGCGTGTGGTCGAAGCCGGAGACCTCTTCGCCTCCGCGATCGACGCAGGCGCGGAGCTGGTCGCCCATTCGACGGCGTTCCCACCGACCGACGCGGACCGGGAGCTCGCCGTATCGAAGGGAGTCCGGATCGTCGACCGGGCGGGAATCCTTGCGGCGATCTGCTCGCAGCGTCGAACCGTCGCCGTGTCGGGCACCCACGGGAAGACCTCGACGACGGCGATGCTCGCGACGCTCCTGGCGGGGGTGGGCGCGGACCCTTCGTTCCTGATCGGGGCGGTGCCTCCCTCGCTCGGTGCCGCGGCCCGCTGGGGCGGTCCCGACGGTGTGTTCGTGGTGGAGGCCGACGAGAGCGACGGGTCGTTCCTGGAACTGGGAGCCTCGACCGCGGTTGTCACCAACATCGACGAGGACCACCTGGGATTCTGGGGGGACATAGAGGCGATCGAGACGGCCTTCGACCGGTTCGTCGCCGAGGCCACGACCTCGGTCGTCTGCGTCGACGATCCCGGAGGCTCGGGTCTCGCCGAGCAACGGGCGAACCGCGTCGCCGCGGGCAACGACTCGGTCACGGTCGGGGAGGCGAGCGAGGCTCGGTACCGCGTCCGTGACGTGGTCGTCGACCGTCTCGCGACGACCTTCGAGTTGGACGTCGACGGCTCGTCGATCGGGACCGTTCGCATCGGCACACCGGGCCGCCACCACGCTCGCAACGCAGCCACGGCCATCGCCGCGGCGGCGACCACCGGTGTCGATCCGAGGGCCGCGGCGGACGCCCTCGCCGCCTACACGGGTGTGGCCCGGCGCTTCGAGGTGAGGGGCAGCGCGGCGGGGGTGACGGTCGTCGACGACTACGCCCACAACCCCGGAAAGGTGCGCGCCCTGGTCTCCTCCGCCGTGGAGGCGGGTTGGGGTCGGGTCCTCGTCGTCTTCCAACCGCAGCGCTGGACCCGCACCCGAGACCAGTGGCGCGACTTCGGGGCGGCGTTGACGGGGGCGGACCTCGTCGCCGTCACCGAGGTCTACGGGGCCGGAGAGCCGCCGGTCGAGGGAATCACAGGTCGGCTGATCCTGGCGGCGCTGCTGGAGAAGCGGCCTTGGGCGAGCACCGCCTGGACCCCGACCCTCGACGACGCCGAACGTTGGGTACTGGCGAACGTGAGGCCCGACGACCTCGTCCTGACCGTCGGCGCCGGCGACGTCCACGTCCTGGCCGGACGGCTCGTGGACGCGCTGACAGCGCGGGTCGCTGCCGGGAGACCCGGGTGAGCGAACGGATCGCCGCCCTGGACGCGTCGCTCGGTGACCTGCTGCAGCGAGACGTCCTGCTCGGCCCGCTGACCACCTACCGGGTCGGAGGTCCGGCTCGCCGTTTCGTGCTCGTCGACGGCGAGGACTCCCTGCGGCGAGTCGCCGAAGCGGTCGCCGGGTCGGGGGTCGACGTCCTGGTCGTGGGAAAGGGATCGAACCTGCTCGTCGCGGACCGAGGCTTCGACGGTCTCGCGATCCAGCTCGGTCCGTCCTTCGCCGAGATCACGATCGAGGACGAGACCGTTCGGGCCGGTGGGGCCGCGTCGTTGCCCGTCGTGGCGCGCCAGACGGCGGCTGCCGCGTTGACCGGTTTCGAGTGGGCCGTCGGCGTTCCGGGTTCGATCGGTGGGGCCGTGCGGATGAACGCCGGCGGCCACGGTTCGGACATGTCCGCGAACCTGGTGAGGGTCCGCGTCGTGGACCTCGCCGGCGGCGAGGATGGAGAGGTGCCCGCGGCATCGCTCGACCTCGCCTATCGCAGTTCGTGTCTGACCGCCTCCCAGGTTGTCGTCCGGGCGGACCTTCGTCTGGAGCGCGGCGACAGGGTCGACTCCGAGGCGCAGATCAGCGAGATCGTCCGGTGGAGACGGGCCAACCAACCCGGCGGTCAGAACGCCGGTTCGGTGTTCACGAACCCGGCAGGTGATTCGGCCGGTCGTCTGGTTGACGCGGCCGGGGTCAAGGGCATGCGGATCGGCACCGCGGAGGTCTCCCCGAAGCACGCGAACTTCATCCAGGCGGACGACGGTGGCAGCGCGGACGACGTGCGGAACCTGATGGAGGCGGTCGCGGCGAGGGTGTGGGACGTCCACGGCGTCGACCTCCACCCCGAGACGCGCATGGTCGGGTTCCCGCCCTGGCCCGGGCGTGGAGACCCGACGGAAGGGTCGAACGGTTGAACGTCGGCACACTCGCTCGTTCCCGTCAGGGGTCCCCGGCGGCCTCGCCGCGGATAGATCCGCGGATCGCCCGCCGCCGGCGTGAGGTCGCGGCTGAGGGTATTCGGCGCCGCAGACGCTGGTTGTGGGTCCTGTTGGTGGTCGTGCTCGTCGTCGGGGCAGCGGTCCTGCTCGTTCGTTCCCCGTTGCTGGACGTGGATCACGTTCGGGCGGTGGGGGCCACGCGCACCGGCCGCGAGGCGGTCCTGTCTGCTGCGGCGATCCAGTCCGGCACGCAGATGACCTCGGTCGACCTCGGTGCCGCCGAGCGGCGGATCGAACGTCTGCCGTGGGTCGCGGACGCCACCGTCACGCGTGACTGGCCGGGCACCGTGCGTATCAACGTGATCGAACGGGTGCCGGTAGCCGTGACCGACGGCCCGTCCCCGCTCCTGGTCGACCGCGACGGCAGGCTTCTCGGTTCCGCCAGAGGCGACGAGCACCTGGCCTCGATCGGCCCTCGGCCGGTCGGATCGGCTCCCGGCGACGTGCTGGCGTCGGTGCAGCGGGCGAGGGTCCGCGTGGTCGCTGCCATGCCGGCGTCGCTGGCGTCCGAGGTGGAGACGGTGTCGATGGACCGCGAAGGGCTGGTTCTCGTACTCGGTGACGGGATCGTCGTCGAGGTGGGGAACACCAGCCGGTTGCGGGCGAAGTTCGACGTCGTAGCGGCCCGCCTCGCCCAGCCGGACCGCGACACGATCGCCACGATCAACGTCACCGCGGTCGACGCTCCTGCGTTGACCCGTAAACCGACGGACGGTGCATAATGTGTCACCCCACCGTCGAGGTTGACGTAACCCTCGCCCTCAGGTCGAGGGTTTCAAGTTCCCACGCCGTGCCGGGTCCCTCCGGTCGGCTCCTGTACCGACCTCGTCGAGGTAGGAGGTAACCATGGCCGGCAATCCGCAGAACTACCTGGCGGTCATCAAGGTCGTCGGTGTCGGCGGTGGTGGCGTGAACGCCGTCAACCGGATGATCGACGCCGGTCTCAAGGGCGTCGAGTTCATCGCCGTGAACACCGACGCTCAGGCGCTGCTCATGAGCGACGCCGACATCAAGCTCGACATCGGCCGTGAGCTGACCCGTGGCCTGGGTGCCGGTAGCGACCCCGAGGTCGGTCGGGCGGCGGCCGAGGAGCACCGTCAGGAGATCGAAGAGGTGCTCCAGGGCGCCGACATGGTCTTCATCACCGCCGGCAAGGGCGGCGGCACGGGTACGGGAGCGGCGCCGGTGATCGCCGAGATCGCGAAGGGTCTCGGAGCGCTCACGATCGGTGTCGTCACGCGTCCGTTCTCCTTCGAGGGACGCCGCCGGTCCGTGCAGGCCGAGGCGGGCATCCAGAAGTTGAAGGAGAAGGTCGACACCCAGATCGTCATCCCGAACGATCGGCTGCTCAC
>JAGQSN010000135.1:0-2678 GCA_020439555.1 Acidimicrobiales bacterium
CCCGGTCACGAAGGCGTCGTCGTCGATCACACCTCAACGCTATCGACGGTTCAGTGGGCTGACGGCTCAGGATCCGTCCGACACTCGCCGTTCCAGCAACCCGATCTCGGCGGTGTTCGAAGCGAGCGCGGCGGCACGACCGTTCGCCACCCGAGCTTCTTCCTCCCGTCCGAGGTCGGTGAGCAGCGCCGCATACGTGGCCCAGGCGAGGTGGTTCACCTCCAGCGAACCGTGAACGAGCGACTCGACTATCTCGACGGCCTCGGCGGCCCCGTCCCGTCGACTCACGGCCACCGCCCGGTTCAGCGCCACCAAAGGCGACGGTGTCGCAACCTGCAACAGGTCGTACCAGGCGACGATCCGCGCCCAATCGGTGTCGGCCGGGTCGACCGCACGCGCATGGCGTAGCCACCGACGATCTCCTTCGTCTCCGTGAAGGGCCCATCGGTCACCTCGACCTCACCGGAACGGAGCTGAACGAACCGACCCGGCATCAGGCCGCCGGTGTCGAGCAGGTAGCCGTCACGGAACCCTTCCGCCCCGAACTCGCCGATCGCCTCCATGAGCGCCTCGGGCGGAGGGCCGAAGGAGGGGGACGACTTGATGGTGGTGAGAACCCGCATGGTTCCTGTCCTTTCTGAAGGTGCCGGACACTTTGACCGACACCGAGACGTCGAACGACACCTCCCAGAATCGACATCGAATCGAGGAATTCTCGGAAATGTTCTCCGAGCTGCCGTCGGACGGTTCTGCGCGGACACATGCAGACCGACCACGGGCCGACACCGACCGCGCTCCGGTGGCAGGGTTGGGCCATGACCGACACCGTGATCGTCAGCCGACCGACCGACAAGGTCGCCGTCTTGACCCTCAACCGCCCTGACCAACTCAACGCCGTGAACGCCGAGCTGATCGCCGGGATGCACGGCGCACTGGCCGAGCTCGGAGCGGAACGTTCCGTCCGGGCGATCGTGCTGACCGGGGCAGGTCGGGCGTTCTCGGCCGGTGTCGACCTCAACGGCTTCGGCGAACCCGAAGGCAGCGAAGGCCTCACGGGCCGGCGGATGGGTTTCGCCGTTCAGACCGAGATGTCCCGGCTGATCCTGAGAATGCGAGACACGCCTCAGCCGGTAATCGCCGCCGTGAACGGCCCCGCCGCTGGGATGGGCCTCGCTCTGTCGCTCGCGAGCGACCTGCGCTACGCGGCCCGTTCGGCGGTGTTCCGGGCCGCGTTCATGAACCTCGGTCTCTCCAACTGTGACATGGGCACGAGTTGGCTCCTCCCCCGCCTCGTCGGGGCGTCCAGGGCACACGAGATGATGCTCACGATGCGCAAGGTCGGCGCCGAGGAGGCCGAACGGATCGGCCTGGTCGCAGCAGTCGTCGACGACGGTACGGTCCTGGATCACGCCGTGGGGGTGGCGACCGAGATCGCCGCCCTTTCGCCGTGGGGGGTCCGGCTCACCAAGCAGGGCATGTGGAGCGCCCTCGAGGTTCCCGAACGGGCGGCGATCGAATACGAGGACCGCCAACAGATCATGGCGTCCGAACCAGAAACCTTCCGCGAAGCCGTGGGAGCCTTCCTGGAGAAGCGCCCCGCAACCTTCCCCGACTGACCCCGCCGATGCCTCGGCTCCCCACCGACCAAGTGCCCGACTGAGCTCCAGCAGGCCCCATTCGCACGTGGCTCGCGGTGAGGTCAGGCCGATCGGTCGGGTTGCCAGGCAGGGTCTCGGCCGATGAAACCGATCAGCTTGGTCTGGAAGTCGGAATCTTCGGGAACATCGACCCGAGGTCCGAACTGGCCGCTGCTGCGCAACATCTCGTCCATCGGGAGCATGCCGAGATAGGTCTCCTCGCAACGGCCCGGGTCGAGTGTGTCGTCCTGTCCGGTGGCCCGAGCGAGGTCCCAGGTGTGCATGAACACGTCACCGGTGAAGAAGCGATCGATCGCCTGCGGAAGCGGTACCTCGCCGATGTGTTCGTTGATGAGCATCACGTCCACCGAGCCAGGCTCGTCGAGGAGGTCCTGAACCTCCTCACACAACACACGCCAGGCACCGGCCGGGTCATCGACGACGGACGGGCCGGGCGACAACTCGATCCCCGTTCCGGCGGCTAGGAACGCCGGGAACCATTCGACGAGGTGTCCCACCACGTCCCGCGCCGTCCACCCAGCGACGGGCGAAGGCGCATCCCAAGCGTCCGCGGACCGGACACCGTCGACCACGGTCGAGAAACGGGAGGCGACCGAGCGGAACGTCTCGGAGGGAGAAGGATCGGTCATGTCGGCAACTCCTCGTCGAGAAGGCTCGCACGGTACCCGCGCCCGGGCGACCGGCGGTCGACCTTCTCATCGAAGCTCGGGTGTCGCGAGACCGCTACATTTCTGACGGACCATCAGGAAACGGCCTCGGGGCCAGATCGCGGAGGACGCCACATGACCGCAACGACCGAATCGCTCGCGGACGCCACCACGCTCTGGGAGCTCGTCGAGCAACGGGCCGCGGCCACCCCGGACGCTGTTCTGCTGATCGACGCCGACGGTCGTCGCCTCACCTGCAAGGAGTTCCGCGACCGGGCCGAACGTGCCGCAGCCGGTTTCGCGGCCCGAGGGGTGAAGGCCGGCAGCCGGGTCACGTGGATCCTGCCGAACCGGTTCGAGACGATCATCGCCA
>JAGQSN010000135.1:2705-3410 GCA_020439555.1 Acidimicrobiales bacterium
CAGAACCCGATCCTGCACTTCTACCGGCACAAGGAGGTCGGCTTCGCCTTGAAAGCGACCGACGCCCAGTTCGCGCTGGTTCCCGGCGAGTGGAACGGGTTCGACTTCGCCGCGATGGTCACCGAACTCACCGCCGACGCCGCCAACAAGCCGGTCGTGATCGACGTGTTCGCCGACCTACCCGACGCCGATCCGGCCGGCCTGGACGACACGAACCCAGCCCCTTCCAGCGGCGACGAGGTCCGCTGGGTGTACTTCACCTCCGGCACCACGTCGGACCCGAAGGGCGTCCGCCACACGGACCGCACCCTCATCACCGGAGCGAACGGTCTCGCCGTCGCACTCGACATGAGTCCCGACGACATCGGATCGATCGCCTTCCCGTTCAGCCACATCGCCGGCCCGGACTACTTCGGCACGATGCTCATCGCCGGTTTCCCGGCCGTCCTGTTCGAGGCGTTCGTCCCCGCGACCGCGATCCCGGTGCTCGCGGCGGAGGGCGTAACGATGGTCGGCGGCGGCCCCGCCTTCTACTCGATGTACCTGGCCGAACAGCGCAAGACCCCCGACACGCCGATCATCCCGACTCTGCGCAAGATGAGCGGCGGCGGCGCCCCGATGGCACCCGAGCAGTACGAGGAGATCAAGCGGGAGTTCGGCGTCAAGACCTGCCACGGCTACGGGATGACCGAGTGCCCGATGATC
>JAGQSN010000136.1 GCA_020439555.1 Acidimicrobiales bacterium
TCGGCGACTTTCTGATAGGTCGTCAGATTCGGCTCGCCACCGTAGCCGTAGGCCCCGTAGCCCCTCACCTTCCGAGCCGGACCCGAAACTGACCGCGCGGTCAAGCACGTCGTCCCGTGGCTGGCTACGGTCCGGACCATGTACCCAGGGATCTACGCAGCCTCGAAACCCGACCACCCGGCAGTGACGATGACCGGGTCCGGCGAGACCCTCACCTACGCCGAACTCGACGAACGTGCGAACCGCCTCGCCAACCTCTTCGCTTCCCTCGGCCTGGCACCCGGCGACCACGTCGCCATCTGCGCCGAGAACCAGATCCGCTTCCTGGAACTCGCCTGGGGAGCCCACTACGCCGGGCTCGTCTACACGTTCGCGTCGACGCGGCTCACCTCCGAGGAGCTCGCCTACATCGTCGACGACTGCGGTGCCCGCGTCTACATCTGCACCGCCTACACCGCCGAACAGTCCGCCGGGATCATCGCCGACACGCCGAAGGTCGAGCACCGTTTCATCGTCGGTGGAACCCTCGAAGGCCACGAGTCCTACGAGGACGCGATCGCCGCCCAGTCACCCGACCCGGCGCCGGATCGGGTCGCGGGCAACGACATGCTCTACAGCTCCGGCACGACGGGTCGACCGAAGGGCGTGTCGGTGGCTCTCAGCGGCAACGGGCTCGACCAGCCGACCAGCGTCACGGCCTTGGCGCAACTGCTCCTCGGCTACGACGAGGACACCGTCTATCTGTCCCCGGCACCGATGTACCACGCCGCTCCGCTGAGGTTCTCGATGGCAGCGAACCAGGTCGGCGGCACGGTCGTGATGATGGAACGTTTCGACCCCGAAGGTGCGCTCGCTGCGATCGAGAAGTACCGGGTCACCGCGGTGCAGATGGTTCCGACGATGTTCCTTCGCCTCCTGAAGCTTCCCCAGGAGGTGCGCGACCGCTACGACGTGTCCTCGGTGGAGATGATCGTGCACGCCGCGGCACCGTGCCCGATCCCGGCGAAGCAGGCGATGATCGAATGGTTCGGGCCGGTCGTGCACGAGTATTACGCCGGCACCGAGGGCAACGGGTTCGTCTACTGCAACAGCGAGGACTGGCTCGCGCACCCGGGAACGGTGGGCCGCAGCCTCCTCGGTCCCGCCCACATCGTCGACGACGACGGGGAGGAGGTGCCCGTCGGCGAGGCCGGGACGATCTACTTCGAGAGCGCCGGGTCCTTCGAGTACCACAACGACCCGGAGAAGACGAAGGCGTCTCGTCACCCGAAGGGTTGGTCGACCCTCGGCGATATCGGCCGGCTCGACGAGGACGGGTTCCTCTACCTGACCGACCGGCAGGCCTACATGATCATCACGGGCGGCGTGAACGTGTACCCGCAGGAGGCCGAGAACCTCCTCGCCGTACACCCCGTCGTCGCCGACGTGGCCGTGTTCGGCGTGCCCGACGACGACTTCGGTGAAGCCGTGAAGGCCGTGGTCGAGGTCGTCGACGGAGTGGACCCGACACCGGAGCTAGCGGCGGAACTGATCGCCTACTGCCGGGAACACCTGGCGGACATCAAGTGCCCGCGCTCGGTCGATTTCCGTGACGAGCTTCCACGTCACCCCACCGGCAAGCTCTACAAGCGTCTCCTCAAGGACGAGTACTGGGAGGCTGCCGGGCGGTCCATCTGAGACCAGACGGCCACGCCGTCGCTCAGACGACGGACCCGAGTCTCATCCACCGGTCACCGCGGTAGCGGATCCCGAGGACGACGACGCGGGCCAGCAGCAGCGTGGCGTAGGCGGCCCACAGCCAGCCGATGCCGAGACCCAGCGGGACGATCGGAGCCGCTGACACAGCGAACACGACCGCGGCGAACACCATCGCGACAGCGAGGAATCGTTGGTCTCCCGCGCCGATGAGGACACCGTCGAGCACCCACGCCAGTGACGCGAGCGGCTGGAGCAGCGCCACCCACAACAGGAGGAACCGCACCAGGCCGACCACCTCCGCGTCGGGCGTGAACACCCGAGGGAGCACCGGCGAAGCCGCCAGAACGACAACCGCGACCGCACCCCCGGCGATCAAACCGAGGCGCAGCAGCCGGTTCGCCACGGCCCTCGCCTCTTCGCCGTCACCGCGTCCCAGCCGCAGGCCGACCATGGCCTGACCGGCGATGGCCAACGAGTCGAGCGCGAGCGCCAGGAAGTTCCAGATCTCGAAGGCGATCTGGTGCGCCGCCAACTCGTCGGTGCCGATGCGGGCCGCCACGGCAGTCAGCAGGAGCAGGCTCAGCCGCAGTGCGGCGGTGCGCACGGCCAGGTCAGCACCGACCCTGATCATCCGTCGTTGGGCGAGCCACCGCGGTCGCAGCGGTGCCCCCTCGCTCTGCGCCGCGCGCACCACCAGGACAGCGAGCGCGATGCCGGTGATCACCTGGGCGACGACGGTCCCGAACGCGGAGGCACCGACGCCGTAGCCCAACCCGGGAATGAGGATCAGGTCGGCCAGGATGTTGACGATCGCCCCGGCGACCGCGACGAGCATCGGGGGTGTCGTGCGCTGGATACCCCGCAGGTAGCCACTACCGCCGAAACCGACGAGTAGGAACGGCACGCCCGGCGTGCTGATGCGTAGGTAGGACACCGCCATCGCCCCGGTCCTTCCGGAGCCACCGAGGATCTCGACCAACGGATGCGAACCCGCTGCGAGAACGACGGCGAGCAGGATTCCCACCCAGGCCGCGAGCCACAGTCCCTGGACGCCGTCGTCCGCGGCGCCACGGCGATCACCGGCGCCGATCAGCCGAGCGACCGAGGCCGTGGTCCCGTAGACGAGGAAGATGCACAGGGTGACGACCGTGAGCAGCAGCGCGGAGGCCAGGGCGACGGCTCCGAGCGCTTCGGCTCCGAGGTGTCCGACGACGCCCGTGTCCACGAGCAGGTAGAGCGGCTCGGACAGCAGGGTGACGAGAGCCGGGAACGCGAGGCGTGCGATCTCGCGGTCGAAAGGACGGGACACCCCGCAAGCATGGCCGGTACCCTCATCGCTCCCATGGCGAAGAAGAAGCCCAAGCCCGTACCCGGCGCGACCGTCGTCGCCACCAATCGTCAGGCGCGCCGCGACTACGAGATCATCGATACGTGGGAGTGCGGGGTGGTGCTCCAGGGCTCGGAGGTGAAGTCGCTGCGCGAGTCGAAGGTGACGCTCGGCGACGCCTACGCGCGCCTCGATCGCGGTGAGCTCTGGCTCGTTGGTCTGCACATCAACGCGTACTCGCTCGCTTCGGCCCAGGGCGGCCACGAACCCGAACGGGTCCGCAAGCTTCTCGTCCACCACCACGAACTCGACGAGATGCACCGGCGGGTCAACATCGAACGATTGACCCTCGTCCCGTTGTCGCTCTATTTCAAGGACGGCCGGGCGAAGCTGGAGCTGGGGCTGGGCCGAGGGCGCAAGGACTACGACAAACGCCACGCCATTGCCCAACGCGACGCAGACCGTGAGGCACGCCGAGCGATGGCCGCCCGCAACCGCCACAGCGACGCCTGAGCATCGCATCCCCTGTGACGTCCGTCGCACAGCTCAGAATGGGTTTCCCGACGACCGACAGGAGGGAAGGTAGGTTCCTCCTCCCGACGACACGAGAAATGGCGAACTCAGGCAATGAGCGACTTCCAGCAAGGCCCAGGTTGGTGGCAGGCCTCCGACGGCAAGTGGTACCCACCCGAACAGGCACCCGGAGCGGCGCCGACACAACCCACCGCTCCACCCACCCAGCCACCTGCGTTCGGATCCCCCACGTTCCAGAACCCCGGCACCACCTACATGGGCTATGGAGCGACCGGTGGTCTCGGCGCAGGAAGCGCGCCGCTCGCCGCTTGGGGTGACCGGGTCGTCGCCTACATCCTCGACGTCGTGATCGTCGGCGTGGCCCTCATGGCCTTCTTCATCGTCGGACTCATACTCGCCGCCGTGTCCGACACGCTCGGTGCGATCGTGATCATCATCGGCTACCTGGCAGTCGCGGCCATCAGCCTCTACATCTTCTACCTACAGGGAGAAGTGGGTGGAACCCCGGGCAAGCGGCTCACCGGACTCAAGGTCGTTCGAGAGGCCGATGGGCAGGTCCTCGGCGGAGGCATGGGCATTGTTCGTCAACTCGCCCACTTCCTCGACAGCCTCTTCTGCGGGATCGGCTATTTCCTTCCTCTATTCGACGAGAAGCGCCAGACCATCGCCGACAAGGTGATGAACACGCTCGTGATCCGCGACCAGCCGAAGATGCCGTTCGGTCCGGATCTCTTCAAGAAATGACACCCCGCCCGGATACGATGTCGGGGCCGTTCCTCCTTCACGTGTGACGACGAACGGTCACTTGACAAGGGGCTGACCGGTTTCGACGTGGAGACTTGGGAGCCGATCGTGCGACCCGAGTTGCTCAGACTCGCAAAACGGGGCAACCAAAGAAGCGCCGATGGCGACTTCGCTCTCGCCGCCTGATCTTCCGATCTGGCCAAGAGAGACATCGTGACCAGCAATGGCGCACGGGGCCTGACCGCTACAGCCCGGCAACAGAAGTAGCGGTTGGCGGCGGGAAAGACCGCTGACGGTGGGAAAGACCACTGACGTCTCGGAAAGACGAGGCGGAGGGTGCAAGCCCGACTGACCCGGCAGAGAGCCAGCCGTCACGGCTCGGACTCGGGAACGGTCGTATCGCGGTCGTCAACCGCTTCGCGGAC
>JAGQSN010000137.1 GCA_020439555.1 Acidimicrobiales bacterium
CGCCCATCTCGGCGGTCGCCTCGTCGAGGCACTGTTGCGCGTGGTCGAGGATCTCCTGGCCGTCGCGGTAGCGAAGGTCAGGGTCGTTCAGCAGGTGTTCGAAGATCTCGCGCAGGTCGTCGGTCCCGAACTGGCGACGGCCGATCTCGCGGTACTGCGCCGGCAGCTCCTCGAGCACCTCCTGCCGTCCGATCTCGTGCAGTTCCTCGGCTGTGACGTCGAGACCGGTGTGGAGGCGGATCAGGCTTCCGTACAGGGCGTCGCCGTCGGGAAGGTGGCAGAGGCCCGGAGAGTCGTCCGACCGCGCGTGGGGGAGTAGCTCGGACTCCAGGGCGTCCCGGTAGCGGGCGAACGCGGGGCGGAGGTGGTCTTCGACGGCTACGCGCAGGCGCTCCCTCCAGCCGTCGGTACCCGCCCAGCCCTCGGGACCCTTGAGCATGGCGAACGGGTCGTCGTCCAGGGGCGACGCCAGGTACCCGTCGCACTGGTTGATGGACCTCGATATGCAGATCCGAGCCGGTGTCCGTCCGGCACGCAACCCTGCCCGGAACCGTTCCAGCGCCTGGTCGAGCATCGTGCCCATGCGTTCGAGGCGGGTCACGGCCATCTCCGCATGGTCCGGCTCGGGGGCAGAGAGCTGTCCCGCGACGGTGAGGAGGTCGGCGTGGACGCCCTCCATCTGGTCCGAGGCCAGTTCTGCGAGCCCCAGGTCGAGGACGGTGATCGCGTCGTGCAGCTCGCCGCGCAGAAGTGTCACCGTCACCCGGCCGGTCTCGTCGAGCGTGTCGTCGTCGATCGTGTCGGCTTCGGTCGCGAAGCTGCGCCACTGTCCGGCCAGGCGTGCTTCGCCCGCGGCCGAAAGGTCGTCGACCCGATCGTCGAAACGGTGATCCCCGAGGAACGTCGCGGTGAGCGGGCTCGCCTCCAGGCGTGCTTCCCAGTAGCGGTCCGCCAGATCGCTCAGACGTGCGGTGGCGTCGGTCTGGTTGGTCATGACCTGAGGGCTCCCGCTCTCGTCGGCTGGGTTCGGTGGGCCATGCTCGCTGCCGGGTCTCAGCGGTGGATGCCGCGGAGGCCCGACCAGGCGAGCTCGGCGACCGTCTCGGCGAACTCGTCGGCGTCGGTTCCGCTGCCGAGGTCCTCGACGAGCCAACGTCGACTGGTCGCCTCGGCCAGGCCGACGACCCCGTAGGCGAGGACGTCCCGCTCTGCCTCGGAAAGTCCCTCGACACGGATCAACGACGCGACCGTGTCGGCGATCATCGATTCGACCTTGGTCACTGCGGCCGCGAGTTCACGGTCGGTCCGGTTCCGTTCCGCGAACAGGACCCGGAACGCGTCGGCCTGGGTGGTGGCCCAGCGAAAGTACGCCTGGAAGCCGGCCTCGACCTGTTGACGCGGTCCTCCCGCTTCGGAGACGGCGTCGATGATCTGCTGCTCGAGGACGGCACCGAGTTCGTTGACGAGTTCGGTGTAGAGCGCCTTCTTCGATGCGAAGTGCTGGTAGAGGACAGGCTTGGTGACACCCGCCGCCTCGGCGACGTCGTTCATCGACGTGCCGTGGTAGCCGTGCGCGGCGAAGGACTCGAGCGCCACCCCGAGCAGCTGTTCCCGCCGTTCGGCGGCTGGCAGTCGCACGGGACCGGGTCGGTCGATCGTGTCGGTCATCGCCAGGCCAGGCTAGGCACCGCCGGTCACCGGGCCGGGTACCCGGGGACCGGCGGTCGAGGCCTGCGCTGCTCAGTCGGCGTGGGCGTGGCGGATCACCGAACGTGCGACCGTGCCGGCCTGCATGTCTGCGAACGCCTCGTTCACCTCGTCGACGGTGATCTCCTTGGAGATCAGTTCCTCGAGCTTGAGGCTGCCCTGCTTCCAGAGGTCGAGGAGCTTGGGCACGTCCTCGTAGACATTGGAGGAGCCGTACCAGCAGCCCTTGATCGTCTTGGCCAGGTACAGCCAGGTGAACGCCGCGTTCAGGTTCACCATCACGTCCATCCGGGGCACACCGACGAGCACGACCTCGCCGCCCTTGCGGGTCGCGTTGATGGCTTGTTCGATCGTCGGGCCGAGGCCGATCACCTCGAAGACCACGTCCGCGCCGCGGCCCTCGGTGAGGCCCATGATCTCGATGACGGCGTCGGTGTCGCCGGCGTTGACAGTGTCGGTCGCACCGAACTCGCGTGCCATCTCGAGCTTCGAGTCGAAGCGGTCGACGGCGATGATTCGGCTCGCCCCGGCGATCTTGGCGCCTTGGATGACGTTGAGGCCGACGCCGCCGCAGCCGATCACGGCGACGCTGTCGCCCTCCTGGATCTCCGCGGTGTTGAGCGCAGCGCCGACGCCGGTGAGGACTCCGCAGCCGATGAGCGCGGCGACGTGCAGCGGAACGTCGTCGGGGATCTTGACCATCGAGATCTCCGGCACGATCGCGTATTCGCCGTAGGTGCCGAGCGCTGCCATCTGGAACAGGGGGGCTCCGCCACGGCTGAGGCGCGTGGTCCCGTCGAGCATGCCGCCGGTCGCGCTGCTGTTGGACTGCTCGCAGAGGAACGGTTGGCCGTGCTTGCACGTGTAGCACTCGCCGCAGGCGGGCACGAAGGACAACACGACGTGGTCGCCGACGGCCACCTTGGTCACGCCTTCGCCGACGGCCTCGACGATGCCGGCGCCCTCATGGCCGAGGACGATGGGAGTCGGTAGCGGGATCGTGCCGTTCTGGACCGAGAGGTCCGAGTGGCACACGCCGGACGCCACGACCTTCACCCGGACCTCACCGGGGCCGGGTTCCGCGAGTTCGACATCGTCGTGGGTCTCCAGCGGGCTGTCTTGGGCGGGGAGGATCGCAGCCTTCATCGGGGTGCCTTTCGGTCAGGTGCCGGGTCGTCGGCGGGGGTGTTGTCGACTGTTGGTGCAGCTTCGGGGGAGCGCCCCCGCACCATACCTTGACCCGTCGGTCAAGTCTTGGGGGTAGGGTCCGGCCATGTCGCCAGCCGCAGCCCGCCCGCCTGTCGATCCCGCCTTCGAGCCGCTGTTCGCCCTCGTACACGCGCCCGGGGTGAAGACGATGTCGGAGATGACCCCCGACGAGGCCCGGACCATGTTCAAGATGCTCACCGTCCAGTCCCCGGTCGACGGCGTCCGGACCGAGGATCGCTCCGTACCGGGTCCTGCCGGAGAGGTCCCGGTGCGCATCGTCACCCCGGAGAGCGACGATGAACCGACCGGTGTGCTCGTCTGGTTCCACGGCGGTGGTTTCGTGATCGGCGACCTGGACACGGCCGACGACACGGCACGCAGGCTCGCGCTCGCAGCCGGATGTGTCGTCGTGTCCGTCGACTACCGACTCGCTCCCGAGCATCCTGCACCGGCCGCGGTCGACGACTGCTGGGCCGCGACCGTGTGGGTCGCCGAGAACCTCGCGACCCTCGGTGTGGCGGGCGGGAAGTTCGCCGTCGGGGGAGACAGCGCCGGTGGCAACCTCGCGGCCGTAATCGCGCAGCGCGACGCCCTCCACGGCGGTCTCGGGGTCGCCGCCCAACTGCTCGTCTACCCGGTGACCGATCTGGCAGGCAGGACCGAGTCCTACGTCGCCAACGGCGAGGGGTATTTCCTCACGGTCGACGCGATGGAGTGGTTCTCCGCCAACTACCTCGGCGACCTGGATCCGGCCGACCCCGTCGCATCACCTCTCCGTTCACCCGATGCGGTGCTGGCGAACGTGTGCCCGGCGATCGTCCACGTGGCCGGCTACGACCCGCTGCACGACGAAGGCGTCGCCTACGCGGAACGACTGCGTGAAGCAGGTGTGGACGTTGACCTACACGATTTCGAGACCATGATCCACGGGTTCTACGGGATGCCGACGATCACTCCCGTTGCCGAGGAGGCGATTCAGGAGGCAGGCGCAGCGTTGCGCCGCCTCCTGTCCGGTGAGGGGTGACTGGAGTTCGTCAATCGTCGAGGTCCGCCGGACCTCGGGCCGCTCCTCCGCTCACCCACCCGTCCCCGTGTATCCGGCCACGACCACCGGAACGTTCGAGTTCATGGTCGTGCCGTTGCCGAGTTGTCCGGAGCCGTTGTAGCCCCAGCACAGCACGGCACCGTCGTCCCGCAGGGCGCAGGTGTCGGCGTCTCCGGGGGCGACGCTGATCGCGTCCGTGATGCCCGAGACGGTCGAGGGCGTCGCAAAATTGACGTTGGTGCCGTTGCCCAGTTGGCCGTAGTTGTTGAAGCCCCAGCAGGCGATCGAACCGTCGCCAGGAAGGGCGCAGGTGTGCGAACCCCCGCCGGCGACCGCTGTCGCTGCGGCGATGCCTGTGGTCGTCACTGGCGTGTTCGAGTTGACCATCGTCCCGTCACCGAGCCTGCCGTAACCGTTGGCGCCCCAGCAGGCGATGCTTCCGCCACTCCTCAGGGAACACGTGTGGTAGGCGCCGATGGACACGGTGACAGCGTCGGTGATGCCGGTGACCTGAACCGGCGTGTTCGAAGTGGTGTTGGTCCCGTTGCCGAGCTCGCCGTAGTCGTTGTGTCCCCAGCAGGAGACGGTGCCGTCGTCGTTGACGATGCAGGAGTGGCGGCCGTTGGCCGATAGCGCCGTTGCATCGGTGATGCCGGTGACCGGAACCGGAACGTTCGAGTCGTTGTTGGTCCCGTTGCCGAGTTGGCCGTAGTAGTTGTGGCCCCAGCATTCGACGGTGCCGTCGGCCAGGAGAGCGCACGAGTGCTCCATCCCGGCGGAGACGGCGACTGCGTTCGTGATGCCGGTGACGGTGACGGGAGTGTTGGACCGCGTGTTGGTGCCGTCGCCCAGGC
>JAGQSN010000138.1 GCA_020439555.1 Acidimicrobiales bacterium
CCCTTGCTCGACCCTCTGCTGATCTGGTGGGGGCTCAACGACCGGTCGGGGGGCTCAACGATCGGTTGCTTCCGCCCCTTGAGCTTGTCGAAAGGGGCTACCTCGGAGCGGTTGTCAGTTGGTCGATGACTACTGCCTTGGTCACCTTGCCCATGGCGTTACGCGGCAGTTCCTCGACGAAGGTGAACAGAACCGGGACCTTCGCCGGAGGTAGGCGCTCCTTGCCCCACGAACGGAGGTCGGCGGTTCCTGGCGAGGGCACGGCCCACTGCGGCGACCGCGTTGCCATCAACGCCACCCGTTGACCCCACTCCTCGTCCGGAACGCCGACCACTGCGCAGTCGCCGATGGCTGGGTGAAGGCGGAACACCTCCTCGATCTCGATGGCCGACACCTTCTCGCCTCCGGTCTTGATGATGTCCACCGAGGAACGTCCGAGAAGGCGATAACCATCGGTGTCCAGAACTGCGACGTCGCCCGTGCGGAACCAACCGTCAGCGGTGAACGCCGACTCGGTCTCGACGGGCCTGTCCCAGTACGAACGGAACATGGCTTGACCGCGTACCTGGAGCCCGCCGGGTTCATCCGAACGGTCAGGAGTGATCTCGTCTCCGTCGTCGTCGACGGTCCGGACCTCGAAGCCCGGCAACGGGTACCCGACGTGGCCCGGGGTCCGGTGATCGAGGGTGTTCGACAGGGCCAGTCCGAACTCGGTCATGCCGTAGCGCTCGAGAAGCGTGTGGCCCGTCAGTTCGCGCCAACGGTCGAGGACCGACGTTGGCAGTGCGGCCGATCCCGAGACCATCAGTCGTACCCGGGATGCACCGTCGCTCCATCGGGTCCGGGTCGAGTCGTCGGCCTCGTCCCACGCCGCGATCAGTCGGTGGTAGATCGTCGGGACCGCCATGAACACCGTGATCTCGCCCGAGCCCAGACGGTCCCAGGTGGCGAGAGGGTCGAAACCGCCTGGTGCCTCACAGGTTGCGCCTGCGGCCCAGGCGCACAGGACGACGGCCATGATCCCGTGTACGTGGTGCAACGGCAGCACCAGCAGTGTCCGGTCGTCGGAGCGCCAACCCCACGGTTCGAGCAGGGCCTGGACCTGCGCCCCGATGCTGCCGTGCGTGTGGAGAACACCCTTCGGTCGGCCGGTGGTCCCGCTGGTGAAGACCATCAACGCGGCCTCGTCGGGTGGTTTGGCGTGCAGACCGTCGGTTGGCTCGGACGGGACGGCGCCTCTCGCCGTGTGCAGGTGTCGGTCGACGCGAACCACTGGAACCGACGCATCCTCGGCAAGGCGGGCCGCGATCCGAGAGCGTCGCTCGGAGCAGAGGACCGCAGAGACCCCGGCATCGTGGGCGAGGGCCGCGAGTTCCCGATCCGGGTGGTCGGGATGCAACGGGACAGCGACGGCACCCGCCTCCCAGACCGCGAGCAGCGCTGTCAGGAACGCCGATCCCGCCTCGCAAAGCAGCGCAATGCGGGGCCCGACGTCGGAAGCGGTGCCGGCACTGTTCTGTTGCGGGGTGTCGGCCAGGACTGCGCGCAGATCGGTGGCCGTCGACAGAGCCGCTGCGGTGATCTCCTCACGACTCCATGTCCCGAAGGGATCTACGACAGCCGGAACCTTCACCGGGCCAGTCTGCACGGCGGCGCGAGGTCGTTTCGACAAGCTCAACGACCGGTTGGGTCGTTTCGACGAGCTCAACGACCGGTTGGGTCGTTTCGACGAGCTCAACGACCGGTTGGGGCTCAACGGCCGGTGGGGCGCCGCGACTGAGGTGGGATTGTGGGAAGGTTCGTGGGTGACAGACCGGGACTCGCTGCATGCGCTGCTCGACCACCATGCGGTCGAGCGGCTGCACGCTTCCTACGCGGATGTGGTCAACCGGCGGTCTTGGCGATCGTTGGAGCCGCTGTTCGAACCTGACGCCACGGTCCGGCTCGACCTCGTCGACCGTGAGCCGATCGAGGTTGCCGGTCCATCGGCGCTCGGGGAGTTCCTCGGCCGGGCGGTCGCTCGGTTCGAGTTCTTCGAGATGATCCCGTTGACGTTGCACGTCGATCCACCGGGCACCGACAGTCCCGACTTGCTCGACTCCCGGCTCTGGATGTGCGAAGTCCGTCGCGAGACCGGTTCTCTCGACTGGTCGGTCGCGTACGGCCTCTACCAGGACACCTACCGACGTGAAGACGGCACGTGGCGATTCGCCTCACGCGCCTATCGCAGCCTCACCCGAACCGACGGAGCCGTGTTTCCCCTCCCGGAGGGTCTCGGCGACTACTAGCCCGACGATGTCCGAGGACGTGTCGCGTACACCAGCACGACACCGGTTCCGGTCATCGCGGCGTCTTCCTCGACGATCACCTCGAAACCCTGGTCCGCCAGGATGTCGGTGAACTGTAGTAGCCGGTCCTCTTCGTCGTGCACCTCCGCGACGACCTGCCCGATCCGGGGCCAGTCGCCGGGATCGATGCCGGCGAGAACGTCCAACTCTGCCCGTTCGACATCGATCTTGAGGAGCGACACGTGATCGATGCGGAAATGTTCGAGCAACGTCGAGAGACGCCGCAACTCACAGTCGAGGCGAACGACGTCATCCAGGTCGGCCACTCGTGCCGCGATGTCGCTCTCGGGCATGTTGGTGTTCTCCAGGCATGACCTGAGGAATGCCTGATCGGTCGCCTGATCCGCGTAGAGGCTGGACATCGCGTCAGCGTGCGGATACCAGGCGATCTCGGCCGAGCCGTCGGTGCGACCCACCGCGAAGTTGTGAGCGAAGCACCCGGGCAGTCGTGCGGTCACACCTTCGAGGATCTCGAACACCGGTCGCGCAGCTTCGAAGCTGTGCACGACCGCTCCGCACCTCAGCGCGAAGAACGCGGCGCTGACGCCGGCGTTGGCCCCCACGTCGAGCACCACCGAACCTGGCTCTACCGTCACGCCGTTTCGGATGTAGCACTCGTCCCGGACGATCTCCAGCACCTGGTACAAGAGTTGCGCCCGATCCGGGTGGTTCAGGACCGCGACGATCTCCTCGTCCGATGCCGGGGTGAAGGTCGTGCCGTCACCGTCGACACCAGACGGGCCCTCAGCCATCGGAGGATTCGAGCGGTCGATGCGCGTAGGCCCACACGACGACGGCGAGGTCACGACGGTTCTGAAGCGGTAGCCATCGCCGGTAGGCCGACCACCTGTCGAGATTCCCGATCACTCCGAGTCGGTTGCCCCAGGAGGTCACGTGGTCCACCTCGAAGCCGGACCGTTCGAGCATGAGCTTCAGGCCGCGTGGCGTGAAGCGCCAGTAGTCGAACATCGCGAAGAGCGGAAGCTCGTGTTGTTTGATCAGGAACGGTGTCGACACGACGAGGTGTCCGCCCGGGCGTGTCAGCTCGAAGAGATGGTCGACCGCGAGGAATGGGTCGATCACGTGCTCGAGCACCTGCTCGCAGATGACGACGTCGAATCGTTCCTCGGCGGTGATGGGGGCGCAGAGGTCGAACTCGGGGTAGTTCAGCGACGTGAAGGACTTCCAGCTGAACTTCTTCTGAGCGTCACCGCTGATCTCGGCTGCGTCCAGGTCTCTCGGGCCGAGTGACCGCAGGTGCGCCTTGATCTCACGGTTCATCACGACGCGTTGCCATTGATCGTCCGCCCCGTCGGAGTCCGGGAAGATCAGGGGATCGACTCGGTTCCGAACCTTGGAGGCGACAGTGCCGACGGCCTTGCGTGGGAGGTTCAGGACGCGTGTCCGAACTGCGGTCACTGTGGGAGGTGGGCAGTGCTACGCCCGTCGAGGTCCGTCATGGCCGACAAACTAACCGTCCGTCCCTGTCTCGGACTTGCGTATCGGTGCTGCCACCGCTCGGACCGGACGATGGAGCCCGGCTCTTCGGTTCTATACTGCGGCCCGGATTCGACCCCGACCGAAGGACGTCCACATGGGCCGGTCCCGCGCACTGGTGACCATCGTCCGCAACGAGAACGTCTTCTTCCCGTTGTGGCTGAGGTACTACGGGCAGTTCTTCGCACCCGAGGACATCTACGTGTTCGACCATGGGTCCTCGGACGGCTCTACCGACGTCGGTGGCTTCAACAAGGAAGTCGTGTCGCACGAGACAGTCGACCACAACTGGATGCGCAAGACGATCCAGGCCAAGCAGAACGAACTGATCGAACGCTATGACGTCGTGTTGATCAACGACGTCGACGAGATCATCGCCCCGAACCCTGAGAAGTACGGCACCCTCGGCGACTTCATCGATGCCTTCGACGAAGAGTTCGTCAACTGCCACGGTTACGAACTGCTGCACCACCGTGACACCGAGCCGCCGATCGACCTCGAGGCATCGATAATGGCTCAGCGGGGTTGGTGGTTCCCGAACTTCGCGTACTCGAAGCCGATCCTCGCGACAGTTCCCATGAAGTGGTATGACGGTTTCCACGCCCGTCAGGACGGTCGAGCGAACTTCGACTACGACCTTCGACTCATCCACCTGCACCGCTTCGACTACGACCTCTGTCGGGAGCGGCACCGGTTCCGGTCCAGTGTTCCGTGGAGTGGCCGTGACCTCGAGTCGAACAGCGGCTACCAGAACCGGATCACCGACGACGAGAAGTTCGAGTACTGGTTCTACAACGACAGCTGCACCATGAACCCGATCGAGGAGGAGCGGGTGCCGGACATATGGCGAACCGTCTTCTGACGGCAGGGTTGTGATTCGGCGGTACGTACGACGTTCTCTCGTCGTCGGTCTATGTTTCGGGCGATGACAGCCCTGGCGAACTACGAACGGACGACCTTCACCCACGGGGGCAAGACCCGTGACGTTTTCCGGCGGGGCACGGGCCCAGCCGTGATCGTGATCGCGGAAATGCCGGGCATCACCCCGAAGGTGATCGAGTTCGCCGATCGGGTCGTCGACCTCGGTTGTACTGCCGTGATGCCCCATCTCTTCGGCGTGCCTGGAAAGTACGTCGCCGCCGAAGACGGTGTCAGCATCGCTGGGACCGCGTACTTCATCTCTTCCTACATACCGGTATGTGTGAGCAGGGAGTTCGTCGCGTTCGCAACGGGCAAGTCATCGCCCGTCGTCGACTGGTTGCGGGCTCTCGCTTCCCATGAACACGAGGCGTGCGGTGGACCAGGCGTCGGGGCGATCGGAATGTGCTTCACCGGTGGCTTCGCGCTGGCGATGGCGACCAATCCTTCCGTGCTCGCACCGGTCCTGTCCCAGCCGTCCACTCCGATCGGTTTCACCCGAAAGGCCCGCTACGGCATCGACATCTCTCGGTCGGAACTCGAGCAGGTCAAGACGCGCTGCCGTGAGGAGGATCTGCGGGTTCTCGGGATGTGCTTCAAGAGCGACCGTCTTGTACCGGCCGAACGTTTCCAATACCTGCGCGATGAACTGGGCGACGCGTTCGTCGGGATCGAACTCGAAGACAGCGATGCCAATCCGGCCGCAGCGATTCCACCTCATTCCGTCGTCACGGAGCACCTGCTCGACGAACCGGGCAGCGGCAGCCGCGACGCCTTGGACCAGGTGCTCGACCTGTTCCGGACGAAGCTGCTCACACCCGATTGAGAACACCACGGGCGGCGGTGACGAAACGGCCGTAGCGTCGAGGGCATGTGCCGCAACATCACCACCCTCCGAGGCCTCGAACCGGAGGCGACCGACGAGGAGATCGAGGCTGCCGTCCGCCAGTTCGTCCGCAAAGTGAGCGGGGTGCAGAAGCCCTCGTCGCGAACCGAAGAGGCGTTCGAACGGGCCGTTGCGGAGATCGTCGTCGTCACGACCCGACTCCTCGACGAACTTCCCCCACGTCAGCAGCCACCGCGGACCGAACCTCCGCTCCGCCGGATCGCCCGCCAGCGAGCGGAACCGACTCCGGCTTGAGAACAGTTCGGGTCCGGCAGGGCGCGCCTGCGATCGTGGTGGAGTGAGCGAACCCCTCCGCTTCCGGTTCGTCCGTTCGGCCTCGGATCCGTCGACGCTCCCGCCCACCCGGGCCGACGTCGCGTTCCTCAGCCGGTCGAACGTGGGCAAGTCGTCCCTCCTGAACGCGCTCGCCAACCAGAAGCGCCTCGCCCCAGTCTCAA
>JAGQSN010000139.1 GCA_020439555.1 Acidimicrobiales bacterium
GCTCCTTGAGCGAGCGAAGCGAGTCGAAAGGACCCCCACCTGGGGGACGGTTCAGGCGCAGTCGCCGGTGGCGGTGTAGGTCGGTTCGGTGGCTCCGGCTTTGAACTCGATGATCCAGCCTTCGACCTCGTCGGAGCGCACGATCCCGCTTTCGACGAGGACCGACTTGTTGATCGGGTAGGAGTCGTTCGCCGAGTGGAACTGTTCGGTGGCCATCTTTAGCGCCCGGAGGGCGTCTCGGCAGTTGCTGACCCGCGTGTCGTCGCGGATCCCGTCCACCGACATCACAGCAACGGCCAGCAACCCCACGACGAAAACCACGACGAGCAGGAACTCGGACCAGGTGAACCCGTCCTCGCGTCGCAGCCGCCTGACGATGCTGGGATGGGTGAACTCCAAGGGATTCCTCACGATGTCGGAGACCGAACCGTACCGCGGTGCCGGGTGGTCAGCCCCCACCGTCACCAACGGTCCCATCGGCTCCACTCGTGTTCGTGACCTGTGTGGCGGGTCGGCTGCCCGGCGAACTTGCGCCCTTCGAAGCGGGTTTCGGACACCGGTCGATGAGACACAGCTCGTCGGCCCACTTCCGGGCCTCCGCCTTGTCCCCGAGCTTCACGGCGGCGGAGTAGAGGCCCTGGAGCGCCGGTGCCGACCACGGGATCCGCTCGAGCGCTTCGAGGTACTCGTCACGCACCTTGCGCGTCGTCGCATCGTCGGGCCGCCCGATGAAGGATCGGGTGAAGGCGAGTTGGCCCCAGGAGATGCCCGAGGTCGGGTCGAGGGAGATCACGTGTTCCCGTGCCTCGATGGCTGCTTCCACGTTGGCGGCCGACGGTTGGACCAGCGCTCGCCATGTCCTCACCGTTCCTTCCGCAGACACCGTGTCGGGGTCGAAGGGGAACAGCCGGCCGGCCACTTTCGCCCCGTCCAGGGCCCGGTCGTCGTACTTCGAACCTGTTGTCCGTTGGAGGTAGAACGCGGCCACGACGTACGGCGTGGAGGCGATGAGTCCGACGACGACTCCGACCGAGGCGAGCATCGTGAGCCGCCGAGTCCTGCCTGTGCCCTCCGATATCGACTCCGTCTCCTCGGTCTGCTCGAGGCGCGGCGCCGCAAGCCCGAAGGCGATCATCAGCAGCGGCGCGGTGTACATGGTGACGGGTTCGAACAGCCATGTCAGGCCTATCGCCGCAGCGAAGTAGGCGTAGGGCCCGCGGGCTCGGCGAGCCGCCAGGAGCGTGAAGGCGCCCAGCAGACCGAGGCCGATCACACCCGTCGTCACGAGCTGATCGACGACGAAGTTGTGGGCGTTGTCGTATATCGACGACGGATCCGAGGTCTGGGCCTGACGCAACGTCGTACGGCTCGTCGTCGCCTCCGCGTAGCGGCCCGGGCCCCAGCCGAGCACTGGCCGTTCGGTGAACGCATCGAATCCGGCCTTCCAGGTTTCGACACGGGGAGCGAGACCTCCGGCTGCATCGCCACCGGATACCCGGCTGGATCCGGACTCTCCGGGCAGGAGCACGCCGCCCAGCAACAGACCGGCAACGAGAGCGGCGAGGATCGCTGCGCTGCGGAGCCGACGCGAGAGAAGGAGCGGCACCGCGGGTACGACGAAGGCGCTCACGAGGGCGATGCGACTTCCGGACAGGTTGAGGCCGACGCCGATCGCGGCGATGACCGGTAGGGCCATCCACCACTGGCGGGTCGTCCGGTGCGCGACGACGGCGATCAGCGCGAAGGACCCCGCGAGGAACGCTCCCAGGTGGACAGGGTTCCCGAGGAAGCCCATGGAACGACCGTGCGTGAAGTCGAGGATGCCGAAACCGCCGGCGGACAGAGCCTGGACCACAGCGAGTCCGACGTTGGCCATCGCGCCGGCGACGAGGGCGGCACCGACGGCACGTCGCGCGGCTGGACGGAGGTTCCGGCCCACCGCCCACCATCCCGCGTACACGACGAGGTAGATCCACCCTTGGTCCAGGCTCGGGCCGGCGAAGAGGGAGAGCAGCGGCGTGCTCGACATCACGGCGGACAGGAACGACCACCCGATAAGCGCGGCGAAGGCGATCGCAGCCTTGTCGCGGCGGCAGACGAGCCGAACGAGCAGCACGAGACCGCAACCGGCGACGGCGAAACCGATCGGCTTCCGGGGGGTACCGAACAGGTTCACGACCGACGGCAGGTAGGCGACGCACATCATCAGGACGCACGCGCCGACGACGAGGGCTACGAGCCGCTCGGGATCACCGGAGGGTTCGGTGATGGTCGTGCCGGACTCCTCCGAAGAGCCGGCGACCGTGAGGGGGGAATCAGCCGTCCTGGACTCCGGGTCCATCAAACCTGAGGCACCGGCTGGCCGCACATGCGGGCCAGGTCGTCCGGGGTGTTGGAGCGGCGGGCCGCCTGCTCGAAGGTGACCACACCCCTGTTCACCAGATCTGCGAGCGAATCGTTCATGAGCTGCATCCCGTTCCGCTTGCCCTGCATCATCGCGTTGTGGATCTGGTGGATCTTGCCGTCCCGGATGAGCGCCCTCACCGCGGTGTTGGACACGAGGATCTCCGAGGCCACCGCCCGACTACGCCCGTCGGCCGTCGGTACGAGTTGCTGGGTGACGACGGCTTGGAGGGAGTTCGCGAGCTGGATCCGAACCTGTGACTGCTGCTCGCCGGGGAACACGTCGATGATGCGGTCGACGGTCTGGGCGGCGTCCTGGGTGTGCAACGTGGCGTAGACGAGGTGTCCGGTCTCGGCCGCCGTGATGGCCGTCGAGATCGTCTCCAGGTCGCGCATCTCACCCACGAGGATCACGTCGGGGTCCTGGCGCATTGCCGACGTGAGGGCTTGCCCGAAGGAGTTGGTGTCGCCCCCGACCTCCCGTTGATTGACGAGTGCCATCTTCGAGTGGTGTACGAACTCGATCGGGTCCTCGATCGTGATGATGTGGCAGCGCCGGGTCTCGTTGACGATGTTGACCAACGAGGCGAGCGTCGTCGACTTGCCGGATCCGGTCGGACCGGTGACGAGCACCAGCCCACGGGGGAAGTTGGCGAAACCGCGGACGATCTCGGGCATGCCGAGGTGCTCGAAGGGAACGACCTCGTAGGGGATCACCCGGAACGCGGCACCGACCGCGTTGCGTTGGACGAACACGTTGACCCTGAAGCGCGTCCGGGTGCCGTGGGCGTGACTCGTGTCGAGCTCGTGGACTTCCTCGAAACGTTGCTGTTGACGTTGGGAGAGGATCGAGTACACGAGCTCCCTGACCCGCGCTGCGGACAGCACCGGCTCGTCCGGCATGCGGATCAGCTCGCCGATCACCCGGACGCACGGGGGTTGTCCGGCTGCCAGGTGGAGGTCCGATGCGCCCAGTTCGATGGTGCGGTCGAACAATCGGCTGAGGTAGCCGAGGGCCTCGGAGGCTTTGACCTTCGTGTCCTCCGCCTGGCCGGCCTCGGGGTACGCGACCGACAGAGCGGCGACGATCCCTTCCTCCTCGGACAGGCCCGGTTCCAGTTCCAGACCCTGACCGGCGAGGTGCTCGGCGATGACCTGGACTGCGGCTCTGGACGTCGGGTGTTGGAAGGCGACCAGAACGTGGCCGTCGAGCAGGGAGACCGGAACGGCGCGGTTGGCCCGGGCCATCTCGGCCGGAATCGTGATCGTCGCCTCCGGCTCGACGATCGACGACGCGAAGTCGACGTAGGTCATGCCGTGGACCGCCGCCCAGGCGGCCGCCACGTCGGCGGGCGGCACGTCGAAACGTTGCTGGAGCACCTCCGTGAACGACATTCCGCTGGCCGACGCCAGTTCGAGTCCGGCCTCCATCTCCTCGCGCGTGATCACGCGGCGTTCTACGAGGGCGTCACCGAATCGGTAGGCCTGGCTGCTGAGCATCGTTCGCTTCCCCCCTGGGACCCTCGGGTCGTCCACCCGTCACCCGGTGATCGGGCTCGGGCACATGTTAGGAGCGCAGGTTCGGGCTGTCCGAGCGATGTCAGTCGGCCACGGCCCAGGAGAGCTGGTCGACGATCGTGCCGTTCCCGGCCCCGCTGCGGTCGAAGTAGCGGTAGCGGGCGGTCACCATCGGAGCGCTGCAGGTGACCGTCCGGTCGGTCCGGCCGGCGCCGGACGGCACGCCACTGCCGGTCTCGCCCGTACAGGTGACGGTCGTTCCGTCGTACACCCACGTGGACGTGTTTCCCTGGCGGCCGATGGTGTTGTCGTTGCGCACGGCGTTGGAGGCGTAGCGGACGGCGTCGGAGCTCTTCTGGACCTGATCGATCCGTGCCTGCAGAACCCGGCTCTGGTCCAGGCGTGCCGTGACCAAGGTCGCGACACCGGCCAACGCCAAGCCGGTTATCAGCATGACCGCGAGCACGGCAGGGAGCACTAGGCCGCTCTCGGACGGACGAATCCGTCGGACCGTTCGATCGGATGCGGCAGTCACGGGGTGCCCCAGGTGATCACGAGGCGTGGCCGAAGCGAGGCGTTGCCGTTGCTCCGCGACGCCCAGGTGCTCGCTCGGCCACAGGTGTCACCGACGCCGTCCCGGGCCAGCCGGAATCCCCGGTTCGCCCAGGATCCGTCGTACCAGTGCGTCACCGCATCGGTGATGACAGAGTTGATGTGGGTGGTGAGAGAGCCCTGGTTTCCGCGGTTGAAGTGATAGGTGCCGCCACGGATCGCGCCCGGCATGTTGTCGCCGGTGAGCGTCGCCTCGGACCAGATGGCCGAGGAGTCCAGGGCCTCGATCTTCTGCGGGTCGTAGGAGATCCCGGGGAAGATCCAGCAGTAGGCGTTGTTGTGGCCCATGTACGCGAGTTGGAGCTTCACGCTGGTGAGAGACCGTCCGCCGGGCAGCGTCGGCCAGTCGGGGCTGGTGTCGGCGCAGGGCTGGGTGAGGTCGAAGTAGAGGTACGACCGGTCCTCGTTCGTGTCGTTGTAGGTGTACATGAGTGGGTCGTTCGCGTGGTTCGCGGAACTGCTGCCGGCGTAACCCCCGGTCGCACCCCAGGTCGTCTCGCTGGCGAGGATCGTGCAGGTACCCGTGGTGGGAGCGACCGCCGGGGTCGGTGTGGTCGTGGGCGTCGGTGCCAGGACCGAGGTCAAGGTTCCCTCGACCGCGACGTTCCGCCCGGTCTGGGTGACGAAGGAGAGCCTCACCTTCCGGCACAGGGCGTCACCGCCGGGAGGTGTGGTGTCGTCGGAGTCGCAGTGGACGGTGACGGAACCTGTCTCGACCTGTGCCACGCGCCGGATCGAGGGAGACGACGAGACGGCCCCGGACACCGACGTCCCGGTACAGGTCCGCCGTTCGAGGTAGGAGAGTCCGTCCTCGGAGATCACGTCGTAGCTGCGAACCTGCACGGCAGTGTCGACCCCCGGGCCTACGAGCACGACGACCGATTGGGTGTTGCCGCAACCGGTCACGCCACGTCGTACCGGATCGGTGCCGTCGACCTTCGAGGCCGCCGCCACGTCGGCGTCGAAGTAGGTGGTCGCCGTGTACTCGGCTTCCGAACTACGGCTTGACTCCTGCGTCTGATTTCCGGCCTGGTTGGAGACGACCAGGAGGTTGGTCAGCACCGCGAGCACGACGATCGTGATGACCATCGCCACGAGCAGCTCGACGACGGTGAAGCCACGCTCGGCGCGGTGACGGTCGACGTCGATGCGAGAAGGATTCATTTGTAGGTCACCACCAGTCGGGGCCGCTCGATCGCGTTCGAGGCGGTTCGGCTTCGGAACTGGAAGCCCGGGGTGGCGGTTCCGCAGGCCTTGTTGTACGGACCGGCCGCGCCGTCACAGGCCTCCCGGATTCGCCAGCCGTAGTTCGTCGACGGATTCGCGTAGAAGCTCTGCACGTCCGCGGTCAGCATCGGCGCTTCGATCACCTGGTATCGGGGGCTCCAGTCCAGGGCACCGGTGCCATGCTCGAAGAGCACCCCGGGCTGTCCGTCGGACCTGCAGGAGGGCAACCAGATGGCGCCGGAGCCGGGGCAGGGTTGGTTGTTCCAGTTGAGCGTCGACGGGTTCCAGCTGGCGTTCACCTTCTCGAGCGCGTGCCAGCAAGAGTTCGCCCCGCAGGCGGGCAGCCCACCGATGTTGAACGTGTAGAGCTGGAGTCGCGCACTGAGGATCGTGCGTCCGGCACCGAGGGTGCCGCCCTCGTTGCACACGCTCGAGCTGTCCACCTTGAACCAGACGTAGGAGAAGCGCCTGGTCCCGTTCAGGTAGAGGATGTCCATGTGGTCGTCGGAGGAGTGGACGGTGCTCTGGTCCCAGGCCGTCTGGTTGACCCAGTTCGTGTAGAGCTGGGAAGGCACGACGTCGGCGGAGATCGTGCAGCGGTAGCCACCGGGGGGCGGGTCCGGAGGTGGTTCGGGATACGGGCTCGTGTTCCGCTTCAACACGGACCGGTGGACCGTCACGTCCTGTCCACTGCGTGTCGCCGTGACCCGGTAGGAGAGGCGCTGGAGTCCTGAGTCTCCGTTGGCTGCCGTAGGAGGGGCCGCCGTATCGCAGGGGCCTGTCCGGAACGTGGCGGGCGAGCTCGCACTGTTCCAGTACTCGACCTGTAGGACCGCGACGGTCACACCGGACGGCGGGCTGTACTCGGTACCCAGCGCGGTGTTGTAGCCACCAACCGTGCCACAACTGACGTAGGGCACGTCGAGGAGACCTGTCACCACGTCACGCTGGGCCGAGGCGTTGTCCGATGCGGCATGGTGCGTCTCACCCGAACGGACGACGACCGTGAAACCGATTGCGATCGCGGCTCCCAACAGGGCGAGAACGACGATCGCCACCGACGCCTCGACGAGCGCGAAGCCACGTTCGCCGCTTCGGGCTACAAGCTTTCTCGAGTGCTCGTGCTTCTCCACGCTTCCCCCCATCCCGCCCTCGGTCGACGCTGACCCGGGATGACCAATAGGTCATTGTACCTAGTGCGGTCCGGATTACAAATCGCGCCCTGTTGAGCGGCGACAGCAGTTCAACAGTGTGTGAGACTGCCGACATGCACATTTCCCAAGTGAACGCGGGCCCGATCGACGGCCTGATCCGCGAGCTCTGGGACCGGGGGGGAACCGACATCCACATCTCGGCCGGGGCGCCGGCGATGTTGCGGATCGACGGGGATCTCACTCCGGCCCGGATCTCGGCGATCCTGTCGGCCTCCGACATCGAGAACCTCGCCACCGGAATGCTCCCCCCGGAGATGCAGGAGGCGTTCATCGAGCACAGCCAGCTCGACTTCTCCTTCTCGTGGGGCGACACGACCCGGTTCCGCGGGAACATCTACCGTCAGCAGGGGATGATCGGGATGGCCCTACGCGCCATCCCGTTCCAGATCCCCACGATGGAGGAACTGCTGCTCCCGCCGATCCTCGGCGAACTTGCGAAGCGGCGCCAGGGTCTCGTGTTGATGACCGGCCCGACCGGCTCGGGCAAGTCGACGACCCAGGCGGCGATGATCGACCGGATCAACGAGTTCCAGTCCCGACACATCCTCACCCTCGAGGATCCCGTCGAATACCTGCACTCCCACAAGCGCTCGATCGTGACCCAGCGCGAAGTGGGGGCGGACGTCTCCTCGTTCCAGGAGGGTCTGAAGGCTGCGTTGCGCGAGGACCCGGACGTGGTTCTGGTCGGTGAGATGCGCGACCCGGAGAGCATCGCCACGACGTTGACGGTGGCCGAGACCGGCCACCTCGTGTTCGCGACGCTCCACACCAACGACGCTTCGTCGGCCCTGGACCGCATCATCGACGTGTTCCCGTCGGAACGTCAGTCCCAGATCCGGGTCCAGTTGGCGGCATCCCTGGCCGCGGTGGTCGCTCAGCGGCTCGTTCCGCACTCTTCGGGCACCGGCATGATCGCCGCGTTCGAGATCCTGCTCGCCACCCAGCCGGTTCGCGGACTGGTCCGCGAAGGCAAGACCCACCAGCTCCGCAACGTCATGAGCCAGAGCGTCCGCGAGGGGATGCAGACTCTGGAGCAGAGCCTGTCGGTGCTGGTGGCTCACGGCCTGATCACGTACGAGGACGCCGTCGAGCGCGCCGTCCAGCCGAAGGAGGTCCGCGGCATGCCCGAACCAATCCCGGAGGAGACGACGCCGCTCTGACGCGGTTCGGTCGGTTACGACAACCGGTCGTGGCGGACTCCTGAACTGACGCGTGATCACGAACGGCCGCTCCGGCCGACTTCGAAGCAGAACAGAAAGGACCCGCCATCGCTGGCGGGTCCTTTCCATTGAAGTTGGCTCATCGCCCCTCAGGGCGACTGGCCTCAGCAGGAGGTGCTGACGGTGCCGTCCGTGTTGATGTCGCCGGGGATGTCCACGTGCGACGGGGTCTTGCGGAGGTTCTCGAGGTCCGTCCAGTCGGTGATGCCCGTGTTCGGGGCGGCGGTGTTCGTGACCATCCAAGCAGCGATGGCGGTCTCGACGGTGCCGACCTCGGTCTTGCAGGCGCTCTCCTCGGCGTTGTCACGGATCCCGCCGATGGCGAAGATCGCGACAGCGGCAAGGATACCGAGGATGATGATGACGACGAGAAGCTCGATGAGCGTGAAGCCCTT
>JAGQSN010000140.1 GCA_020439555.1 Acidimicrobiales bacterium
CCAAGCACAAGGGCCTGACGATGTTCGTCGTGCCGATGGACAGCGACGGGATCTCGATCACGCCGGTGCACACGATGGGCGGCGAGCGGACGAACATCACCTACTACGACGACGTCAAGGTGGACGACCGCTACCGCGTCGGCGAGGTCGACGGTGGCTGGCGGGTGATGATGACGGCGCTGGTGTTCGAACGCAACGGTGCCTGGTACGGGGAACTCGTCCGGCTGCTCGACCACGGTCTGCGCTGGGCACGGTCGAACCCGTCGCCGTCGGGTGGACTGATGATCGACGACCCGCTGGTCAGGGACCGCCTCGCCCGGATCGCTATCGGCAACGAGGTGTCGAACCTGCTCGGCTGGCGTGCCGCCTGGCTCGCTTCCACGGGTGTGCTGCCGAGCGTGGAGGGCAGCATGGCCAAGCTCGCCACCACCGAGCACTACCAGTTCGCCGCGAACGAGCTGATCGACGCGCTCGGCGTGGCCGGTCTGCGCCGCCACGGCGACCCGACGACCGGCGACGCCGACGCCGACGGCTGGATCGAAGCCATCTACCGGCACTGCCAGGTGACCACGATCTACGGCGGCACCAGCGAGGTCCAGCGCGGGATCATCGCAGAGCGAGGGATCGGCCTCCCCCGCAACCGCTGACTCAGCGACCGTAGTGGCGGGGTTTGCTGTAGCTGCCTCCGCGCTCCATCCGGCCACGGCGTGAGGTCCAACGCCACTGGACCGATATCCGCCCGCCGATGGTGGCGTCGACCTTCGGTACGCCATGACGCCAACGCGCCTGCGTCGCGCCACCCATCACGAGCAGGTCTCCGTGGCCGGGGCGCAGTTCGAGGCCACCCCCGTCGTGGGCATCGAGTGGTTGCACGACGAACGGCCTTCGTTCCCCCAGGACGAGGAGGGCGATCACGGTGTCGTCGAGCCATCGGAGGTCGCGGTCGCGGTGCGGGGCGATCGAGTCCCTTCCGTCTCGGTACAGCGCCAACGCCGCCCCGTCGAAGCGCACACCGTAGCGGTGCTGAAGGGTCCGGTGCGCGTCGACGAGAACGCTGTGGGGTGCGGTTCCCGGCGTGAACCACCAGCCGAGACGCGGTTCAGGCTTCCAGTGGTCGTACCGGTACACCTCGCGCTGGGTGAACGGGACCGACTCGACCAGAAGCTCGTAGAGGGTGTCCGCTCCGCGGACGAACGAGGGCGTGACGTCGAACCACGACCCTTCGTCGAGCCACGTCCGTTCGACGGGCGCCTCTCGATCCAGGCGGACCCCTTCGGCCCCGAGCCCGACGGCGTCGTCGACGCCTGCCGAAGTCGGATGTCGTTCCGGCGCACCCACGGTCGCAAGCTAACCGTCCCGCCGAGAAGCACCATCCGGCGTCCACCCGGTCGCCGACACGCCCCGCGCTCCGTCGCTACTGTCGACCACCCGCAACCCGGCAGAGAGGACGACGGCACATGGGACTGATATCACCGCAGGACGTTCCGTTCCTGTTGTCGGAGTCCCGGACGACACCGATGCACGTCGGCGGCCTCCAGGTGTTCGAACTCCCCCCGGACGCGCCGCCGGACTGGGTCGGCGACCAGTTCGCCCGCATGCTCGAGTTCGACGAACCGTCTCCGCTGTTCCGCAAGAGGCCGTACCGGTCGGCCAGGACCGGCTTCCAGCTCGCCTGGCGCGAGGACGAGCAGTTCGACCTCGAGTACCACGTCCGCCACTCGGCACTCCCCGAACCCGGTCGTGTGCGGGAACTGCTCGCCCTCGGCTCACGCCTCCACGGCTCCCTTCTCGACCGGCAACGTCCTCTCTGGGAGATGCATCTGATCGAGGGACTCGAGGGGAACCGCTTCGCGACCTACACGAAGATCCACCACGCGATGGTCGACGGCGTGTCCGCGTTGCGGCTCCTCGAACGTTCGCTGAGCAAGGACCCCGACGAGGAGACCGAACCCCCGTGGGTCTACCGGACACGCTCCACGTCGAAGGCGGAGAAGGCACAGGATCCCGGTCCGCTCTCGGTGGACACGGTTCGGGCGGTGCTGCGAGGAGGGACCGATCTCCTCGGTGTCACGCCGGCGCTGTTGTCCGCTGCCCGGCGGTCCCTGGAGGACGAGCTCGCGGCCTTTCCCTTCAAGGCGCCGCCCACGATCCTCAACGGCCACATCACCGGGTCGCGTCGAATCGCTGCCCAGTCGTGGAACCTGCCCAGGGTGCGTGCCGTCGCGAAGGCGTCCGGCTCGACGCTCAACGACATCGTCCTGGCCATGTCCTCGGGTGCGCTGCGGCGCTACCTGCTCGAACGCAACGCCCTGCCCGACGAGTCGCTCACCTCTCTCGTGCCGGTCTCGCTGCGTACCGACGACAGCGCCGGCGGGAACGCGATCGGGGCGGTGATCACCTCGCTCGCGACGAACCACGCCGACCCGGAGGACCGCCTGCGGAGCATCAAGGACTCGATGGCGATAGCCAAGGCCTCCCTGAGCGGCAGATCGTCGACGCAGATCCTCGCGATGAGTGCTCTCAACATGATCGCCGGACCGTTGATGACCGTCCTCGGCGGCCCCGACGGCGTGCGTCCGGCCTACAACACGACGATCTCGAACGTCCCCGGTCCCCGGACGCCCCTGTACCTGCGCGGGGCACGCCTCCAGGGGGTGTACCCGGCGTCGATCCCGTTCCACAGCCAGGCGCTCAACATCACCGTCACCACCTACGTGGACAACCTCGAGTTCGGCCTCACGGGTTGCCGTCGAAGCGTTCCGCACCTGCAACGCCTGCTGACTCACCTCGAGGACTCGCTGGGCGAACTCGAAGCGGTCACCGGGATCGCCAAGCCCAAGCGACGGACACGGAAGGTGACCTGAACAGCTCCGATGACCTTCGGAGAATTTGTGACCGCGGCAACTGCGCTCGGGCGAATTCAGGCGCAGACTGGACCCATGAAGACCCACGAGGTGATCAACCAGTCCACGGTCCTCTCCGGTCACAACGCCGCGACCCTCGACACGGCACTGTGCGAAGGCGTCCACCGCGAAGGCGGAAAACTGCACATGGAGGACCTGGCGCGCGTCGGTGCGCTCGCCGGAGACCCGGAGATGATCCACGCGGGCGACGTGGTCAACCGTGTCACCCCGGAGCTCCACACCCACGACCGCTTCGGCAACCGGGTCGATCGGGTCGAGTACCACCCCGACTACCACGAACTGATGACCATCGCCGTCGGCGAGGGACTCGCCGGCGGAGCCTGGATCGACGAGCGGCCCGCCGCGCATGTCGGCAGGGCCGCGAAGTTCGCGGTGTGGACCCAGGTCGAGGCAGGTCACGGCTGTCCGATCTCGATGACGTACTCGATCGTTCCGGCGCTGCGGGCGGAACCCACGGTCTCGAAGGTCTGGGAACCGTTGCTCACCTCCCGCACCTACGACCCGGAGGACCGCTACGCGCCCGGCAACGGCAGGGCACCCAAGGCGGGTGCGATCGCCGGCATGGCCATGACCGAGAAGCAGGGTGGCTCCGACGTCCGTGCGAACACCACACGTGCCGTCCCGACCGGGTCATCCGGCCCCGGCGAGGAGTACTCGATCACGGGACACAAGTGGTTCTGCTCGGCACCGATGAGCGACCTGTTCCTCATGCTCGCGAACACCGACGCCGGCATCTCCTGCTTCGCGGTTCCACGCTGGCTGCCGGACGGGACGAAGAACCCGATCTTCATCCAGCGCCTGAAGGACAAGCTCGGCAACCGTTCAAACGCGTCGAGCGAGATCGAGATGGAGGGCGCGCTCGGTCGTCTCGTCGGTGAGGAGGGCCGGGGGATCTCGACGATCCTGACGATGGTCAACCACACGCGCCTCGACTGTGTCATCGGCACGACCGGCCAGATGCGTGCGGGCCTGAGCCAGGCGATCCACCACGCCAGGCATCGCAGCGCTTTCGGCCGGCGACTGGTGGAACAGCCGTTGATGACGAACGTCCTCGCAGACCTCGCGATCGAGTCCGAAGCAGCGACGACGCTCATGACACGGCTCGCCGGCGGCTACGACCGCGGCGAGGAGGCGTTCACCCGGATCGCCACCGCCGTCGGCAAGTACTGGACCTGCAAGCGCAACCCGATGTTCATGGCCGAGGCGCTCGAGTGTCTGGGTGGGCTCGGCTACATCGAGGAGGCACCGATGGCGCGCCTGTTCCGGGAGAGTCCGGTGAACGGGATCTGGGAGGGATCCGGCAACGTGATCTGCCTCGACGTGCTGCGTGCCGCGGCCCGCGACCCGGAGTCGTTGGAGGCCCTGCTCACCGAGATCTCCTCGGCTGCCGGCGCGGACGCTCGGCTCGACCGGGCGATCGACGACCTCCATTCCGAGTTGGCCGACGGGGAGAACCTCGAGATGCGGGCGCGTCGCATCGTCGAGCGCGCCGCGCTGGCACTCCAAGGCTCGCTGCTGGTGCGATACGCACCCTCTCTCGTCGCGGACACGTTCTGCGCGACCCGCCTCGGAGGGGACCACGGCCGTGCGATCGGCACCCTGCCCCCAGGTACCGACACGGCCGCGATCATCGACCGCGCCTGGCCGACCGACTGAGAGCGGCTGGACCCGATGGGACCCGGCGCCGTTCGCGAGCTCCCGATCCGACGATCCCGATGGTCGGCCGGAAGTCCGATCAGAGGACGCCGGACGCCACCGACGACGGATCGTCGCCGGGGTCACGTCCGTTCCACGGCAGCGCTACGCGCCGATACAAAGGCACCTCTGCCGAACCTTCGTCCCATCGCATCGACATCGGCACTGCAACGGCGATGCACGTGAGCACCCAGGACGAGTAGTTCAGGCCGAGGAGCACCCAGATCGACGTGTGCATGACGAACGCGACGACGGGGACGATGATCCGAGTCCGACGAAACCACAACAGCAGCGGAGCTCCCAGCTCGAACAGGAGAGCACCCGAAGCCAGAGCGACGGTCAGCCAATGCTGTCGGGCGATGAAGAGATTCAGATCCGCCCCGAACGGCGACCGACCCTGGAACACGACCCAGGACATGTTGTCGCTGATCGCCCATCGCAGTCCGCTGTGCCGCAACTTCTGGAGGCCGGTCGCGAAGTAGACGGCACCCAACGCAGCGGTCGACGCCCGAGGGCCCCATCCCCAGCGGACGTCGGACGCTGGTGTCGTCCCACGGCCCGGCACCGCGCTGAACAGAAGCGGAAACGCGACCGTGATCAGCAGGACCTCGTTGTGCATCACCTTGCCGGAACTACCCCAACAGGCCGCGACGAATACCAACGCGATCCAGGCGATCGCGAACCCGATCCGCGGAGCGCGACGGAGAACAGCAGCGACGCCACCCGCCACACCAGCGACCTGCGCTACCAACAACACCTGAGTCGAGGGAGGCGACGTCATCCAGGAGACCACCCACACCGGCTTGAACAGAGCGTCCGGACGGTAGGTCATCTGCCACCAAGGTCGTTCGACCAGTCGGAAGGCCATCGCAGCGGCGAGCAGACGATGCACCGCGACGAGGAGCCGCGCCGGGCCCGGTGCAACGAGCCGCCGGTCGAATCCGATCGGGAGGGTCCGCCTCCGGTCGACGGCTTCGGAGGCCGCTGATGCCGCCACGCTCAAGGAATCATCTCGACAACGGTGCTCTTACCCGTGGTTCGCGACGTGCCGTCCGAGAGATCCAGGGACCGCGTGACTCGGACCAACCGGACAACAGCGACGTGGTCAGGCTCGATGCCGGCGACGTCGAGCCAAGCCCTGACCATCCGGCGGCGTTCGCCGGGTGACATCGTGCGCAGTTCCGGAAAGCGGCTCCGAGTGGCGGCCGAGACACCCTTCGGGATCCGCACCGGACGGGTACTGCCGTCGGTGCCGACCGCGACGAGTTCGAGCGAAGACGTGTGCCCCGTGCGGACGAAGCTGAACAGCCGGTAGGAAGTGACCGGCCACGCTTCGGTGTTGCTCAGCACGGCGAACGACACGATGAAGAGAAGGCCATAGGTGACGGCACGTGCCTTCCACCTCGTCCCGCGATCGGCCACGCTCCGGGACGATACCCGTGGCGGTCGAGTGGCGGGAATCACTGTGCAGGTGGACCCGGCCGGTTTCGGCGAGATGGTTAGGGTCACGTGTCGGTGATGGAGCTTCGCCGTGCGGCCGAGGACGTGTTGAGGCTGAACGACCGGGGAGGCTGGACGAGACCGTCACCCGCGCTGTATCCGCACCAGTGGAGTTGGGACGCGGCCTTCATCGCGATCGGTTGGGCACACCTGGACGTAGACCGGGCGGTCGCCGAGCTCGAGCACCTCTTCGAGGCCCAGTGGGACACCGGGATGGTGCCCCACATCGTGTTCGACCCGACGGTCCCGCAAGGCTCCTACGAGCCGGCCCCGCAGCGGTGGGGTTCCGAGGCCCATAGCCCGACGGGCGTCCTCACGAGTTCGATCTGCCAGCCCCCGGTGCATGCGATGGCGCTGCAACGGATCGTGGAAATCGCGGGACGTGAGCACCCGGCGATCCGGCGTGTCCTACCCGAACTGCTGGACGCGTTGCGACGTTGGCACCGTTGGCTCAGGACAGCGCGAGACCCTGACGGGACCGCGTTGGTGACGATCCTGCACCCGTGGGAGAGCGGGATGGACAACTCACCCCGCTGGGACGAACCGCTGTCCGCCCTGCCCGAACCCCCAGTTCAACGCCCCCACGATGCTTTCCCCTGTGGTGTTGCACCGTCGACGGTGCAAAACCACAGGGGAAAGCAGGAACCGGTCGCCGGGCGACCCGACCTGGGTCATGTCGCCGATCCGTCCGAGCGGCCCACCGACTTGGACTACGCCCGCTACATGGCTCTCGTCGAGTCGCTCGCATCGCTGGACCACGACCAGGCCACCGCCATGAAACGCCACCCTTTCCGGGTGCGCGATGTCTGGTTCAGCGCGATCCTCGCCGCCGCAGACGAATCGCTGGCGGCGCTCTTCGCCGATTCTTCGACGACGGGAGCCGAAGCGGAGGCGAAGTCGTTTCGTGCTGACGCGGCCCGCACCAGAGAGGCGCTCGCCCGCTCCATCGACGGCGCATCGGAGCGATGCCTGGACTTCGACCTGTCGGCTCATCACCCGATCACCTCGGACACCGTCGCCGCGTTCGCCCCGCTGTTGGCAGGCACCGAATCGGTACTGACCGACCGACTCGTGGATCGTCTCTGGTCACCCCACTCTGCGGGAAATCCAGCTCTCGTCCACCCGTTGCCTCCTTCGACCGCCGTCGACGACCCGAGCTTCGATGCCCGTCGCTACTGGCGCGGACCGCAGTGGCCGCCGATCACGTGGCTCCTCTGGAACGGACTCGTGAGCGTCGGACGATCGATCGATGCCGAAGGTCTCAGACGCTCCGCGGTCGACCAACTTCTGACCGTCGGCTGTTGCGAGTACGTCGATCCACTCACGGGTGATCCCCTCGGATCCGAGTCCCAGTCCTGGACAGCGGCTGTGGCTCTCGACTGGCTCTGCGCTGCACGCTGAGGGCATTTGTCCACGCCACACACCGATGAGAGTTGACTGCCCGACAACGTGGCGGTACGACTCCGCTCATGTCGATCACTGCGCTCCACCACGTCCAGCTGGCGATGCCGATCGGAGGCGAGGACGCAGCAAGGGAGTTCTTCGCAGGTCCGCTCGGTTTGACCGAGGTGCCGAAGCCGGCGGACATGGCAGCCCGGGGTGGCTGCTGGTTCGAAAAGGGTGAGGTTCGGCTCCACCTCGGTGTCGAGGCGGACTTCCGGCCCGCACGCAAGGCACATCCGGCTCTGCTGGTCGAAGACCTGCCTTCGCTCGTCGATCGGCTCCGGACGAACGGCACCACTCTCGCCGAAGGCGACCCGTTGGAGGGTTTCGCGCATCGTTGGTTCGTGGACGACCCGTTCGGGAACCGCATCGAACTTCTCCAACCAGCTACCTGAGCCTCGACGCGGAAGCGGCGTGGCCCCGACCCGGCCGGGTCCGAGCCACGCCGCTTCGCGGTAATTCGTGAGGACGTCGGAGGTCGGCCCCCGACGATCGGGCTCCTAGGAGAGCCGCTCGATGATCATCGCCATGCCCTGGCCGCCGCCGAC
>JAGQSN010000141.1 GCA_020439555.1 Acidimicrobiales bacterium
TCCTCCCGTAGGCCATCACGGGTCGGCGACGATCGTCGGATCGTCGCCGACTCACCGCGCAATTGCCCGCTCGAGCAGGTCGGAGACATCGTCGAAGTCGAGCGCCGGATCGTCGAAACGTCGTACGTCCCGGAACGTACGGTCCCGACCGCGGTCCTCCACGAACCAGCCGTGGAGCCGCTCTGCCACGACGGTGCGCAGCGCCTCGTGCAGGGTGGACAGCCCACCGTTCAACGCACCTGTCTCGATGAGCCGCCCGAGGTCGTATAAGTCGGACGCGCGCTTCTCGGGTTTCGCGGAGGCGCGAAGCGGGACCGTTGTCGACTTCATGGTGACCAGGCCGAGAGCGGATGCCACGTAGCGCCCGGGCGCGGCGGCGAGTCGGGTTCCATCGAGTTCGTCGGCTGCGACGAGATCCAGGGGCGTGGCGGTGTCGTGCGCCCAGCAGTGGGCGACGACGTTGAGTTCCAGATCGGACAACTGAACGTCGGGCCATCCGAGTTCGGAAACCAGTGCGTCGACCGGATCTGGCGACACGTCGATCACGTCCAGTTCCAGGTCCCCGTCGAAGGTGTACTGACCGCCTCCGGGTGCACTGACCGCGAGAGCGGCGAGATCGACGTGGACGCCCGCCAACCCCCGGGCGAGGGCGTCGAGGTCGACGGTCGCCCGGTGCGGCGTGCCGACACGACACATCACCGCAAGGCCGCCGATGAGACGAAGTTCGGGCGGCAACGTCGCCAGAAGTTCGATCGACTGGTGAGTGGTTCCGCCGCGTCGGCCCGACAGCACGACGGAGGTCACGCCCCCACTCCTGGCAGGATTCCCCACCCCTCGACGACCTCCCGTCCCCGCGCCGGGTCGGCGGCGAGGCGCAGGGCGCAGAGGACCGGGTGGGCGACGGCCCAGGGGTGGTCCTCGTCGATCGGGTGTTCTTCGTTGAGTGGGATCCACTCGATCGGCGCTGGCCTCACCCAGCAGCGGACCGGTTCGTCGCGGTCGACCAACGCCCGGACACGCCGCAGCAACCCTGGTGACTGGACGTAGCAACGGGCCGGGAGTTCGCCGGCGGCCGGTATCCGTGCCCCGCCGAGCGTCGCCGCTCTCTCGTCCACGCGAACCAGGCCATCGGATCCCACGCGTTCGGCCACTTCCTCGATCGGCAGCGGCAGCGCGATCCAGCCGTCGTCGGGCCAGTGGGCCGAGGCCTCCCAGAACAGGTCCGGCAGTAGGGGCAGGTGGGTTCGTGGGCCGATCAATCCGACTTCGGAGAACCGGGCGATGCTGTCGTGGGTGGCGCTCACGCTTCGACCGATCCGGGGAGCGAGTCGTCGGGCGGTGACTGCTTCATCGGGCTCGATGAGAGCAGCGAGAGCGACTTCGAGGCCGACAGGAGTCCATGCGTTGGTCGGTTTGGCCTGCTTACGTCGGTCACGTCCCGGAAGCGGGGTCTCGACTCGCAGGCCGGGTCGCCAGATGCGCAGGTGACCTCGTCGGTCGAGCCATCCCCAACCGGCGCCGCGCAGCACGTCCCGGCCGGCCTCGCTCAGGCGGTCCGCGATCACCAGGCCGGAACCGTCCCGTGCTGTCACCACCAGGTCACGCAGGTCTGCCGGGTTGGGATGTGCCCGTTCTGCGATGTGTGGGACGAGCGTCATGCCGTCGACGACGAGTGCTTCGTCGGTCGCAGCGGCGTCCACGCCCACGGTTCGGAGCGCGTCGGCCAACTCGCCGACGAGTTCTCGCCATTCGGCTGTCCTTGCCGTCACGAACACCGAACAAATAATAGCGGGCCGGGGCGCTACGTGCAGATTTGGTGCAGATGAGGTGGAGGACCTGTGATCGTGCCGCCACGAACACCGAACACAAGCGGTGTGGCGGCACCGCAGACCGTCAGAACGAGAGGCCGTACAGGACGTCCCTACCGTCGCCCTTCATGGCGCCGTACTGCTCGATGATCGACGAAGTGACCCGATCGCCCTGGTTGGCGATCACGAAGCCACGGTCGATCCCCAACTTGCGGGCCTCGGCCGCGAACGCCTCCATCAACAGTTGGCCGACACCGGTCCGGCGGTGGTCGAGGTCCACTCCGATCTCGTAGAGGCAGAGGTGGCGCAGCTTTGTGTGGCGACGGTTCAGGACCCCGCCGTAGACGAATCCGGCAATGTGGTTCGTCGCCATGTCGATCGCGACGATGCAGACCGTGTTCGGGTCGGCCACGAACTGGGATGCCTCGTCGGTGCCCAGCGGTGGTTGCCAGTCGCTCTCGTCACCGTCCCCGAAACGGGCGTTGCCTCTGGCCAGAGTTGCGAGAACCCACTCGTCGCCGGTTCGAACCCGATGCATCCGGTACTGATCGCTGACCACGGATCGCGATAGTAGAACGACGCGGCGAAGCGAAAGGCGTCAGCCTCGGGTGGACCACAGATGACGGTTCGAAGGCTGAGTTGATCTGGCGTCCCATGGCTGCGCAGCGGGAGCCGACTGGCGCCGCGCGACACTGGGCTGGTGAAGCGACGGGTCGGTTGGGTCGCGTTGGCGGCGGTGTCAGGACTCTTCATCGTCGCGGCGATCGTGGGAGGCGTGGTCGCCGTCGTCGTCTCGATCTCGCGGCGCGACACCTGGGCGGTGGTCTCGTCGGTCGTGACCGCGACGTTCGGTGTGCTGTTCTGGCGTTGGATCCTGCTCGGCGCCTGGTTGAGAGTGTGGCCTCCTGAGGGGGTCGACCCGTCCGAGGTCGATCCTGTGGGTCCGTGGGGCATCGTCGGACGGGTCCTGCTCGCGCTGATGGTGGTGTTCGGAGTCGGACTGGCGTTGTGGGCGATGGTCGTGAACTCGAACGCGCAGGAGGATGCCGAGAAGGCACGAGACGCCGCTGTTCGCATGGCGAAGGATCGGAGACTGACGGTGGACGAAGTCGGTCGAGCCCGTTCGGACTTTCTCCGGTGGTCCTGGGACGAAGATCCAAGGGAGCCGAACCCCTACGAGAAGCTTCTACCGCTGACCGAAGGCGAGGTTGCCGACGTGGCCGTCGAGGGCGACAGGGCATCGATCCTGATCAGACTGCACGACAGCCCGCCGTGCGCGGTGGTCGACATCACCCACGGAGACATCATCCGCGGCCGCATCACCGACCGCTGCTGAGCCGAGCCGAGGCTTTCCCCTGTGTTTCTGCACCACCGGCGGTGCAGAAACACAGGGGAAACGCAAAAGGGCTGGTCAGGTGGGGTCTGGGACTTCGCGGTAGCGGGTGCCGGACGGGTCGATGACCTCGAGCAGTTCGAGCTCGTCGGGTGTCGGCAGGCGGCTCGTCTCGATCTCGTCGCCGATGACCAGTTCGAAACCGGTCGCCGCCACCACCTCGTCGACCGTGACGCCCGGGTGCAGCGACCGGACCCGCATGCGGTGGTCGGGAGTCTCGAAGTCGAACACACCGAGGTTGGAGACGACGCGGCGAATCTCGTGGAAACGGGACGCCTGCGGGCCGAGCGCCGCGGCCCGGTCGTAACCGATACCGCTCACCACGTCGACCGCCTCGACGAACACCTTCGGCCCGTGGTTCGGAACCCAGTAGCTCGTCGTGTCGTTGATCGTGTTGCCGGGTGCACCGCGGAACCCGAGCAGCTGGGTCCGGGGCTGACGTGGTGTCCCACCGAGCGCCGCGATGTTCTGGTTGCCGTATCGGTCCACCTGGGTTGCGCCCATCATCACGTGACGCTTCCCGGACCAGACGAGGTCGAACATCCGCCGGTACGGGTTGTGCGTCTCGTACACCCGGTCACCGATCGCCGGAACGGCTTCGGTGTTGGTGATGAGCGCGGCCTCGCCGTCGGTCATCATCAGGTCCGGCTCCCACGTCGCACGTACCAGGCGGCCACCGATCATCGGGATGGTGCCGATCGGGTTGGCGAGGATCTCCCCGTCGCCGCGGAAACTGTCAGCCACCGCGACGACGCATACGTCCGCCCTGCGGACGAGGCCCGCGAGACCTGTCGTATCGGAGGTTCCGGTCGTGCTCACTTCGCATCCTCCTCGGAGCGGGCCTCGATCGCTGCCTGGTACGCGGCCTCGTTCGGCAGCGTCAGGTAGTCGTCGAGGAGCTTCTGCCACAGCTCGGGGTCCTTGGCGCTGGCGAGGTATTCCTTCTGGAACGCCTCGTCACGCCCGTGGTCGGGTTCGCACGATGTCGGGTGCGCCCCGTTGGGTGCGTCGACGACGCCGTCGGTGAAGAGTCGGTTGATCTTCAGTCGAGGCAGGTCTCCCGAAGCGGCCAGCAGTTCCCCGGAGGGCACCACCCGTTCGGCCGAGACGTACGCGTTCTCGGCGGCTTCGCAGAAGAGATCGTCGAAGTAGGGGTCGGGGCCGGTGTAGGCGGCGTTGCCCCGGACGTCCGCGACGTTCATGTGCACGAGCGCCGCGTCGAGGTTGATCGCCGGTTGGGCGACGAGCGTTTCGGGTTCACCGTCGGGTCCGGGGAACGGCGAGGTGACAGTGGCCCACGAGTCGTTCACGAGCGGCAGGTCCGAACCGAGTCCCACTCGGGTCGGCAGGAACGGCACCCGCCATGCGGCCGCCTGCAGGCCGAGCAGCAGCATGCCCTCGTCGAGTTCGGTGCACTCGAGTGCCCCGGACTGGCGGGCCGCCCGGAAATGGGGTTCGAGCACGGCGGCCGCGCCGACGTCGGGTGCCACGAAGGCGAAGGTCAGTTTGGTCATCTTCCCGGCCGCGGCGAGCATCCCGACCTCGGGGCCGCCGAAGGTGACCACGTGAAGGTCGGTGAGGTCGCTGCGCAGGATCGCCCG
>JAGQSN010000142.1 GCA_020439555.1 Acidimicrobiales bacterium
CAACGCGCTCGACATCGACCTCTACATGCGCATCGCGCCGGAGCTCTACCTGAAGCGGCTGGTCGTCGGCGGCTTCGAGAAGGTGTTCGAGATCGGTCGGGTGTTCCGCAACGAGGGCCTGTCGCCCCGCCACAACCCCGAGTTCACGATGATCGAGCTGTACCAGGCGTACGCGGACTGGTCCGACGTGATGGCCCTGACCGAGGAGCTCGTCTCACACCTCGCCGTCGAGCTCACCGGCTCGACCACCGTCAGCTATCAGGGACGTGACATCGACTTCTCCGTTCCGTGGCGACGTGCACCCCTTACGACCCTGATCGAGGAGCAGATCGGCGTGCGGGTCGGGCTCGACACGCCCGTCGCCGAACTCAGGGCGCTCTGCGACGAACACGACGTGCCCTGGGAGGACTACTACGGCGCCGGCAAGCTCATCCTGGAGCTCTACGAGAAGACCGCCGAAGCCGAGCAGTGGCACCCCGTGTTCGCCACCGAGTACCCGGCGGAGGTGTCGCCCCTCGCCCGAGGGCACCGCTCCATGCCCGGTATGACGGAGCGTTTCGAGATCATCGTGGCCGGCCGGGAACTGGGTAACGCGTTCAGCGAACTCAACGATCCCGGCATCCAGCGTGAACGGTTCGAGGACCAGGTCCGTCAGGGCGAAGCCGGCGACGACGAGGCCATGGTCGTGGACGAGGACTACCTCCGGGCACTGGACTACGGTCTGCCCCCGACGGGTGGCCTGGGGATCGGGATCGACCGGTTGGTCATGCTGCTCGCCGACGTTTCCACCATCCGCGACGTAGTGCTCTTCCCGACGTTGCGGCCAGAACAGGATCTCGGGGCCATCCCCTCGCCCGAGGACCCGTCCGAATCCGCCGATTCCGGCGCACGCTGAACCAGCATCGCGAGCACATGACGACAGAGACATCGAGGGGTAACCAGTGCGAGTCCTGATCACCGGGATGGGCGGTGAGCTCGGCACCCGCGTCGCGAACCTCCTCGAGGCCGACGAAACGGTCGAGGAGATCCTCGGAATCGACGGATACCCGCCGCGCCGGCGCATCACCCGCGCCGACTTCCACATGATCGATCCGACGGACCGTCGTCGAATCGTCAACGTCGTCCGCGACTTCGACCCGGAGGTGCTGCTCCACCTCGGCGTCTACGAACCGCACGCCCACTTCGGAGGCACGGCGGCCCGTCTCAACACCCAGGCTTCCGCCGTGTCCACGCTCGGTGCGGCGACGGGCTGCCCGTCGTTGCGGCGGATCGTCGTCCGCTCCGGGATCGAGGTGTACGGGCGTCGTCGAGGCGCTGCGCTCCGCCCCGACGAGTCGTGCCCGATCGACCCGACCGACGGGTTCGGACGCTCGATGGCCCACGTCGAACACCTCGCGTACGAGACCGGTGGCATCGCCGGGGTGCCCGTCGTGGCGCTCCGCTACGCACCGATCGTCGGCCCTAGCTTCCCGAGTCCGCTCGGCCGGTACCTTCGCCTGCCGGTCGTCGCCGTCTCGCCGCTCGCCGAACTGCCGTTCAGCCTGCTCCACCAGGAGGACGCCGCCCTCGCCGCAGTGGCGGCCGCCAAGGGCACGAGCGCGGGACCGTTGAACGTCGTAGGCCCGGGAGCCGTGACGGCGAGCCAGGCCGTGCGTCGCGGTCGAAGGGTCCCGCTGCCGGTGTTCGGTCCTGGTTGGATGTTCGCCGCGGTCGCCAGCGAGGTGCTCGGTGCACCACTTCCTCCGCATGTGCGATCGCTGCTCGTGCGAGGAGCGGGAGCGGACGGGAGCACCGCGACGAAGTTGCTCGGAGTCGAACCTCGGCCGACGAGCGACGTCGTCGACCTTCTCTACCGCTGGAGCGACGTCGCACAGGTGACCCCCAGGACAGGAGCGGTGCGGCGATGAGCACGAACCTGCTTCGCGGCCTTCCCGGGGCGGCGACCGTCTCTCTCGTCGATCGTCGCCTACGCGGCTCCTACGAGATCGACGAATGGGGTCTCGACCCCGAACTGGTCGCCCTGAGCGACCCGGCGGTGTCCCTGCGCTGGGACATCGAGGTGTCCGGAGCGGAGCGCATCCCGGCGACGGGTGGAGCCGTTCTCGTCTTCAACCGGCGGGTCGGCATCAGCGAACCATGGGTCCTGGCCCGGGGGATCCGCCGCTCCAGCGGACGATTCGTACGAACCGTCGGCGTCGTCGACCTCGCTCCGGTGGGTCCGTTCCTGCGCCGATTCGGGGCAGTGGTCGACCGCCCCGACGAGATCGCCGGGCTGCTGCGCGCAGGGCAACTCGTCGGTCTGCCGATGAGCCGTAGCGTCCGGGCGACTGTCGGTGACCTCCAGACGGATCGGATCGAGGCGGCGATCACGACAGGTCGCCCGGTCGTGCCTGTGGCGATGCTCGGCCGAGAGGCCGGCCGACGTTGGCGGGTGGTGGTCGGCAATCCGCTGACCCCGAAGCGCCGAGGCGGACCGTTGGCCGCGGTGACGCTCACGGAGGCAGTGCGGGACGCGGTCCAGACCCTGCTCGACGACGCGACCATGCCGGGACTGTGGCTCTGAAGATCGCCAAGTCGGGACCGGCGGTCGTTGCCGTCGCGGTCGGGTTGCTCCTTTCGGCATGTTCGGGCTCCGACGGCGGCGCCGAAGCGACTTCCAGTTCCACGAAACCGGCTTCCGTCACGACCGCAGCGGTGCCCCAAGCCGACAGCGGCGGGATCGGTGGGGATGACACCGACTGGAAGACCGTCGAGCCAGCGTCGGTCGACCTCGACGCCGGGGTGCTCGACGATCTCGCGGACACCGCACGGGACAACGAGAGCACGTGCCTGCTCGTCGCCCGTCACGGCCGAATCGCCGGCGAGTGGTACTTCAACGGTGGCGCCCGGGACAAGGCGCAGGAGGTGTTCTCGGCGACGAAGTCGTTCGCGTCGGTCATCGTCGGAATCGCGCAGGACGAAGGCGACCTCGACATCGACGACTCGGCGTCCAAGTACATCGGTGAATGGAAGGGCACACCAGCCGAGCGGGTGACCGTCGAGGACATCCTCAGCAACGACTCGGGACGCGCCTGGTCCGTCGGTCAGGACTACAGCGCCCTGCTCCGACAACGGGACAAGACCCAGTTCGCCATCGACGTCCCGCAGGAACACGAACCGGGCGAGGTCTGGGCCTACAACAACACCGCCATCCAGACCCTCGATCGAATCGTGCAGGAAGCCACCGGAACACCGACCGGAGAGTTCGGCGCGGAGCACCTGCTCGACCCGATCGGGATGAATCACTCCCGGTTCAGCACCGACGCTGCGGGCAACACGCTCACGTTCATGGGCCTCCGGTCGACCTGCCGTGACATGGCACGGTTCGGTCAACTGCTGCTCCGCCACGGGAAATGGAACGGCAGGCAAGTGGTCTCCAAGGCATACCTGGCCGAGGCGACGAAGACGTCTCAGGACCTCAACGACGGCTACGGGTACCTGATCTGGCTCAACCGCAAGGGCACCCTCGCCAGTGCGACCAGCCCGGTCGACGCCAAGGTGAAGGCCGAACAGTCAGACGCACAGATGGCTCCCGGCGCACCCCAGGACATGTTCTGGGCGCTCGGCCTCGGAGGTCAGGTCGTACAGGTGGACCCCGGAAGCGACACGGTCGTCGTGCGCCTCGGATCGGCTTCACTCAACCCCACCTTCGGAGTCACCGATACTGCGAAGGTCGTCACCGAAGCCCTGAAGGACTGAAGGAGAGATCCCAGTGCCCTACGCAACAGCCCAGGACGGCACCCAGATCGCATACGTCCTGTCCGGCCGGCGTGACGGCGAACCGCTGCTCATGATCCACGGCCTCGGCGCGGACACCCGTGGCTGGATCATGCAGAAGCGCGCCCTCGAGTCCCGGTTCCGTCTCGTCATGGTCGACAACCGCGGCGTCGGACGTTCCGGTCGTCCGGCCGGTCCGTACTCGATCGAGACGATGGCGGCCGACGCCGTGGCGGTACTCGACGACGCCGGATACGGCTCCGCGCACGTCATGGGTGCCTCCATGGGCGGGATCATCAGCCAGGCCATCGGCGTCCTCCATCAGGATCGGGTCCGCTCCCTCGTGCTCGCCTGCACGGCGTGTCGGCACCACCGGTGGCGCATCGAATTGCTCGAACGGTGGGCCGACGAGGCCGAGGCATACGGCATGAAGGAGTTCGTGCGACGGAACCTCCACTGGATGGTCGGTCCGCGATCCCTGAAACGGCTGTGGCCCGCGATGGCGGTCCTCGGACCGCTGGCATTCAACGTCCCGGTCGAGTCGTTCGTGGCCCAGATCCGCGGAATCGTCGAGATGGACGACGGCTTGAGGGCCGAACTCGTCAACGTGGACCGGCCGACGCTCGTCATGTCCGGCAGTCAGGACGTCCTCACCACCCAGGGCGACGGCGAAGAGGTCGCCTCCCTGATCCCGGGAGCGGAACTCGCGGTCCTGCGCGGCGGTGCACACCTGTTCATGGTCGAGCAGGCGTCCACCTTCAACCGGACGATCAACGGGTTCTACGACCGGATCCTCAGCAGCCCCGTGCACTCCCCGTCGAGGGTTCTCGTAGCCGTCTGACCCTCCTCCGTGTCGGTGGGTGCAACCGTCACGAGGGCGCCCGCCGGTAGGGTCGACCGGTCATGGGTGACCGTCCTCGTGCCGGGCTCGCGGGAATCCCGCCGGAGCGTCGCATCCTCGTCCTGGTGGGTGCCTTTGCCTCGGCGGCGGTTCTCCTGCTGGCGATCGTCGCGCTCCGCGGCGGTGACGGAGACAGTTCGGACGACCGGGCCGCGGCAGTCTGGGAGAACAACCGGCGGGCGGTGATCGATACCAGGCCGGCCACGACACGGACCACCGTGGCCGAGTCGACCACGACGACCACTCCGCCCACCCCGGATCGGATCACTCTCCTGTTCGCCGGTGACCTGCTTCCCCATTCGCCTGTGAACGAGCGGGCCGCAGCCCTGGGGGGATCGTCCGGACGGCGCTACGACTACGCCCCGATGTTCGACGAGATGCGCCCCACGATCTCGGGGGCCGACCTCGCGATCTGTCACATGGAGGTCCCCTCGGCCCCCGACGGCGAAAGGGTGACCAGCTACCCGTCCTTCGGGGCGCCACCCGAACTGGTCGACGGGGCCCACTCCGCCGGCTACGACGGCTGCTCCACCGCGTCGAACCACAGCCTCGACCGGGGCAAGGCGGGGATCAAGAGGCTCCTCGACCAGTTCGACGCCGACGGTATGAAGCACGCCGGCACCGCCCGCACCCAGCAGGAAGCCGACACCACCACCGTGTATGACGTTCACGGCGTGCGCGTCGCCCACCTCAGCTACGCCTACGACTTCAACGGCTACAAGCTGCCGGCGGACGCCCCGTGGTCGGCGAACAAGATCGACGTCGCCAAGATCCGAGCCGCAGCCGCCAAGGCGAGGTCCGAGGGTGCCGACCTTGTGGTCCTGAGCTTGCACTTCGGCAACGAGTACCAGCACGACCCGAGCGACTACCAGCGCAGCATCGTCGACCAACTCCTGCCGTCGAAGGACATCTCGGTGATCATCGGCCACCACGCGCACGTGGTGCAGCCGATCGAGAAGGTCGACGGCACCTTCGTGGTCTGGGGTCTCGGCAACCAGCTCTCCAACCAGACGCAGGCGCCTCGCCGTGACGGCCTCACCGTGAGGCTGAACGCCGGCCGCGGCGCCGACGGTCGCTGGACCATCTCCACGATCGACGCCATACCGACCTACGTCGACCTCCCGAGCTTCGAGGTGTACCCGGTCGTCGAATCGCTGTCGGACCCGTCCACCCCGGCCCGGCTGCGCCCCGAACTGGAAGCGAGCTACGACCGCACCGCCGAGGTGCTGGCCAAGATTCCCACCGCGGGTGTGACCCTCGCCCCGAAACCCTGACGGGCGCCGGTCAGCGGTTCGCGTTGCGGACCGACTCCACGCCGGCCACGAGGTGACGTGCAGCCCCGGCCAGGGCGACGGCAGCGTGCCTGTCGCCGAATCCGCCGAGGTCCGCCTCGGCGGCGGTGACGAAGTTGTTCGCCACTCCGATCGCCTCGTCGATCCCTCGGCTCGACGCGACCAGGAACCGGGCACGCTTCCAGTCGTCTCCGTCGATCGGTGAGCCGAGGATCGACCGCAACTCGTCACCCTCCTCGGCAGCGAGTGCCCGCATCGTCGGCAGGTTGTAGGCGCCTTCCCGAAGGTCGAGCCCCGCAGGCTTTCCGAGTTGCTCGTCGGTCGCCACGACGTCCAGGACGTCATCGACGATCTGGAAGGCCATCCCGTAGTTCCGGCCGAACGAGGTGAGCGCGTCGATCTCGTCCCTGGGCAGGTCCGCGACGATGCCGCCGATCCGGCAAGCCGTCGACAGCAGCGAAGCGGTCTTGCCCTCGATCGCCGCCAGGTAGGAGGCCTCGGTCCGGTCGACCTGGTAGGCGGCGGACAACTCCTCCACCTCGCCTTCGCAGAGGCGGCCGATCGTGGCAGCCAGCAGGCCCGCCACCTCCGTCCCCAGCGAAGCTGCGATCTCCGAGGCCCGGGCGAGCAGGAAGTCTCCGGCGAGGATCGCCCGCAGGTTCCCCCAACGGGCGTTCACGCTCTCGATGCCTCGCCGGGTCACGGCCTCGTCGATCACGTCGTCGTGGTACAGGGACCCGAGGTGGACCAACTCGACAGACACGCCCCCGCGAATGACGTCTCGGGACACCTCCGTCGGTCCGTCGGCGGCGCAATAGGCGGCGGTGACGGCGAACAACGGCCTGACCCGCTTCCCGCCGGCGCCGATCAGGTGGCCCGCCATCTCCGTCATGGCGTCGGTGCCGGCCTTGACCGATTCACGGAGCTGTTCCTCGATGCGCCGCCGGTCGGAATCGGCGTTCGGTAGCGCGAGCAGCGGGTTGTCGGCCATCCCGGCAGGCTAGGAGGCGGACCGCCCCCCGCCCCATTGCTGGGTCATTCCGAGCGTTTCCAGGCGCGGCGGAGGATGTCCGCCAGATGTTCGGTCGCGTCCGGGTGGTCGACCAGGGATCGGGCCACGTAGACGCTCTCGCCCTGGTCGAGCAGCAGAAGGGAGGCGTAGTAAAGCTCGTGGGTGGGCAGCAGGAGCTCCTCGATCCGCCTCCGGGCGGACCGGTGGTCGTACTCCACGTAGATCACCTTCGCTGCGGCGATTCGACCGGGTCCCAGGCTTTCGAGCACCTGGACCTCGCAACCCTCGACGTCCACCTTGAGCACGTCGATCGGCACGTCGCCGAGGCTCGCCGCCACGTCCCCGGCGGCTCGCAGATCGATCTGTTCCACGACCTTCTTGTCACCTGATCCGGGGTGGATCGAGTTCTGTCCGGAGTCGTCGCCGGAGTACAGGTCGAGCCTCGCATCGACGTCGAAGAGCCCGTACGGGTGGACCTGAACGTTCGGGAGGAAAGCGACGTTACGGTCCAACAGTTCGCGGGTCGCCGTGGTCGGCTCGAACGAGTGGATCGTCGCGTTCGGGTACGCGTGGGCGAAGTGGACGGTGGTGGCACCGACGTTGGCACCCGCGTCCCATACCGTCCGCACGTCGTCGACGAAGGGAACGACCGGGTAGGTCCGACCTTCGAGGATCTCGGTGCACATCCACGCCGATGTGATCGTGGGCTCGCATTCGAAGGTGACCGGGTCGCCGCCGATCAGTGTCGTCTCGATCTGCACGGCCGATGGTCTAGCGCGCGCCGTCCGCGTTCTGGGCGGTGAACGGTAGGATCGGAGAACGATTCCCGGCCTTTCGGAGACTGGACGGCAGATGTTCGAACGCTTTACCGACAGGGCCCGCCGAGTGGTGGTCCTGGCACAGGAGGAGGCCCGCCTCCTCAACCACAACTACATCGGCACCGAGCACAT
>JAGQSN010000143.1 GCA_020439555.1 Acidimicrobiales bacterium
TCGACCACCTGGTCGTCGGGGTCGACGGCCCACCAACTGCTCGACGGCTGTGAGAACAGGGCGAGGAGGTGGGGCGTGTCGCGGATGATCGCGACGACGACCGCCATCGCGGCCGTCACGCGCTGGGCGAACGGCACGCCGTCCCGGTCCAGTTCCGCGGCGATGTGGTCGACCAGTCCGGCCGAGGCTCGCAGGACGACGTGGCGCAGGAGCGCCTCCCTCCCACCGGTGTGGCGGTGCACGGTCATCCGGGTGGTGCCGGCCTCCTGCGCGACCTGGTCGAGGGTGACGTCGAGGCCGTCACGTTCGAAGCAGTTGGCGGCTGCCTCGAGGATTCGTCTGCGTGTCTCGACGCCTCGCCTGTTCCGAGCCGGGGCCGCCGACGGTGTCACGTTCGTCGCCTGTTCACTCTGCCGGTGTGTTGGTCCGGGCTTCGTAGGTGCGGCAGGCCTGGCCTCGCAGCGACGGGCAGGCCGCGACGACGTCCGGGATGTCGGTGATGCCGGGCAGCACACCGAGCATCAGGCGGGAAGCCTGACCTGCACCTCGCGTGATGTCACGCGGCGTTCCCTCGTCACCGATCGCTTCGAACGCCCAAGCCCCGAAATCACGGCCGGGCCCGGAGATCTCCACCTTGAGGCGGTCCCCCTTGCGGAACGTCTGGGCGAACGAAGGCAGGGCGACCTTGACGACCTCGAACTTGCCCGCGGGCATCGGCTCGGAGTCCTCGACGGAGAAGGTGCGGTCGATGCGCAGCCCGTCCGTCGACGCAATCTTGCGATCGCTGAGGCGCAGCAGGCCGGTGGTGACGTGCCACTCGGTGCCGGCCGTGTCGATCAGGGAGAGGCTGACCTGCACGTCGGCGTCACCGTCGGGGACCCGCATCTCCAGTTCCGCGTAGCCCGGCCCACCGAGGACGGTGTCGGCGGCGAACGGCTTCGACACGTAGGAGACGGCGTTGCCTGGGGCGAAGTCGGTCCAGTCGAAGGTCCACGTCGGAGCGAGCAGCTCGTAGCCGGGGTCGGGAGCGAAGAAGGTCTTCGACGCCGAGTCGGGGTCGTTGAGGAAGCGGTCGACACCGGTCCGGCGTGGCCTGACGTCGGAGAGGGCACCGTTCGCGTCCAGATAGAACGCCTTCGTTGCGATGCCCGCAGGTGGCCAGGTCTCGTAGTCCTTCGTATAGGACGGCGTCGGCTTGCCGGGGTGTTCCGCATCCGCTCCGACGTCGAACATGACGTGCACGTCCGGTGTGGCCTCATACCAGGCCTTGGCTTCTTCATACTGGTCGGGTGTGAACGACTCGAAGCGGTCGGGAGCGAACTCGAGGCCGGGGATGTGGAAGAACTGCTCGAACACAGCCGGCGCCAACGCACGGATCGCGGGGTCGAGCTTGGGAACCTTGTGGTTCACGTACAGCTCGAGGAACTCGTACCAACGACTCAGGTTGAACGGCGTGTAACCGTCCGGGTGTCGCCCGTTGAACAGGACGAACTTGTGCACGGGCGTGCTCGTGAAGTTGCCGAGCATGTCGGCGAACTGCGGGCCGGTCTGCTCGTCCTGCCACGCGCCCGACAGGTACACGGGCACCTTGATCTTCGACACGAGCTTGGAGAGGTCGCGGCCGTCCGCCTGGGCGGGACGGTGTTCGAGCGAACGTCCGAACGCCTCGAAGTCGATGTTCTGCTCGCGGAGTTTCTGGTGCTCCTCGCAGGTGGTGTCACCCTCGTCGATGCGCTTCTGGACCCACGTCGTGCCTCCGGCCGCGGACTGGCTGTCGCGTTCGGAGAGCCACTGCTTGGTGAAACCACCGTTGTAGACACCTCCCGGCCACTGTTCCAGCCACGGGTCCTTGATGACCGACAGCGACGTGACGCCGGCGAGACTCGGCGGGTCGGTGGCGGCCGTGTAGAGCTGGGTGATGCCCGAGTAGGACAGGCCGACCATGCCCACCTTGTGGTCCTTGACCCAGGGTTGGCGGGCGATCGCCTCGACGGCGTCGTAGCCGTCGACCTGCTGTGCGGTGTTGAACACGTCGAACACGCCGCCGGAACAGCCGGTCCCGCGCATGTTCACACCGACCGAGGCGTAGCCGACGAACCCGGCGATCATGGATCCGGGTTCTGTTGCACCGGGGTTCGACGGTCCGTAGCCGGAGTACTCGATCACGGTCGGGTACGGCCCCTTGCTGGGCGGGCCGGGAAGGCGGACCATGACGCTCAGCTTCACGCCGTCACGGGTCGTGACGTAGCCGAACATCTGGGTCTGGTCGTTCGGCGGGACGAGATCGCCGGCTTGCTGGTCGAAGAACGAGCCCGGGGGGTTGTCGTCGCGGCCGAGCACCTTGAAGGCGTCGGACACCTGGACCGGCGAGCGGTCCTCGGCCCGAATCGTGTATCCGTCCCCGGCTTCGACGACGGTGCCGTCCATGCTCGGGAGCTGCGCCTTCCCGCCGGTCTGGAACTCGAGGAGCTCGGTCGGGATGTAGGCGAAGTGGGCCTGACCGAACTTGTCGGTGCGGAGGATGATCAGCCGTTTGCCGTCACGGTCCACGAGCGACATCCGCTCACCGGGTTCGGCTCCGGTGACGGTCACCGTCTCGGTCCCGGGGCTGACGTCGAACGTCGCCTGCGCCGTGGGCTGATCGGGGTCGACCTGGACTGGAAGGTCGGTGGGCTGTCCGCCGCCGGTCCCGCCGTCGCGCTTGCCTGCGGCGGCCGTCGTCGTGGTGCTGCCGGCCTCGGAGCTGTTGCTGCTTCCCGAACAGCTCGCCAGGAGCAGCGCCACGGCCATCACCGCGCTGGCGCAGACCTTCACACGTCGAGTCCCCAATGTCTTCCCCTTGCACGAACCAGATGTGTGACGCGAGAGGGTGTCATGTCACAGAACTCTCGTCAACCCGATCGATTCGCGGGAACGGTGACTCAACTCCCGTTCGTACTGCCCGGACGGAGCCAGTCGTCCAGCGAGGCCTCGTCCCAGTCCTCCGGCCCGTAGACGGTGCCGGGCATCGGTGTCATCAGGTGCGTGTCACCGCCGGTCACGAACTCCGCCGCGGTTCGCTCCCATTCGACGAGGCGGTCGTCCGCCTCGACACCCGGAGTCGCGTCCAGTCCGCGCGCCGCGTCGCGACTCGCCCTGAGACGGGTCTGCGCCGCGATTGACGTCGCCCAGATCACGACGACCTCGTGCTGGTTGGAGAGCACCTCGTAGATGCCGGTCGGCTCGTGGCCGTGCTCGCGCCACACCGGCGCCTGCCGTTCGGTCACGGCGGCCAGGTAGTCGAGGCCCGAACCCGGGCGGACGGTGAGCAACTGGTGCACGAAGAGGGTGCCCTTGATCCCCTTCTCGGCGATTTCCGGCGTCGACGGACTGCCGGGTACGGCACCGCACAGCCGGTCGAACCCGCCGGTCCGCCACTGGGAGGCCTCGTCCCACCATTCGCCGTAGAACGCCTTGCGCCGCTTGAGGTTCAGGCGGTCGACGTTGGACGCCCAACCTTCCCAACCCCGCTCACCGACGTCCCACACGTTGACCACCTGCGGCCAACGCCCGCCCCCCATGGCGCACACGAAGAACGTGCCCTGGAGCGTGAGCATGTCGGGCATCGCGTTCGTCGGTTCCTTGCCGGCGTGGGTCATGTAGTCGTACTGACCCTGCCCGACGATGTCGATCAGTTCGTGCAGGTAGAGGTCGCGTGCCATCGACTCAACCTAGAACGACCGACGGGCACCGATGCCCGACCTCGGTCGCGTCTTCGATCACCATCGACCTACTTGGCGGGATTCATCAGAACCTTGTCCTTGCCGCCATCAGCTCTCCGGTTCACGATGTGCCCGTGTCCGAGATCCGAACGGTCGTCTTCATCGCCTTCGACGGCTTCCAACTCCTCGACCTCGCGGGCCCCCTCGAGGTGTTCGACGCTGCCAGCCAGATCGTCGAGTACGAGACAGGTTCGCCCGCCTACCGCAGCATCGTCGCGACGCTCGGCGGCCGACCGGTCCGTTCCAGCAGCGGCGTCGAGGTCTCCGCAGAGGTCGACCTCGCCGACTACGTGAAAGCCGGACGGACGGGCGTGCAGGAGCGCCGGCTTCCGCACACGGTCGTCGTGATCGGCGGGTCCGGCTCCCGACAGGCGGCGAAGGACGACGAACTGTTGTCCCTGATCCGCTCCCTCGCCGATGGAGCCGATCGCACTGCCTCGGTGTGCACAGGTGCCCTGGTGCTCGCCGCCGCCGGCCTGCTCGACGGGCACGCCGCTACGACCCACTGGATCGCCACCGACCTGCTGGCGGAGAACCCAGCCATCGACGTGCAGCCGGACCGGATCTTCGTGAACGACCGGGACCGTTGGACATCCGCCGGTGTCACCGCCGGGATCGACATGGCGCTGGCCCTGGTCGAGGTCGACCACGGTGTCGACGTCGCGCACCAGGCCGCTCGGCACCTGGTCGTGTTCGCCCGTCGACCTGGCGGCCAGGCCCAGTTCAGTGCACAGCTACGTGCCCAACCCGCGCGATCCGCAGGGATCGCGGACGTGCAGCGATGGCTGCCCGACCACCTGGCCGAGGACCTGACGGTCGAGGTGCTGGCGGATCGGGCGGGTATGAGCACCCGCAGCTTCGCCCGTCGTTTCCGTGCCGAGACCGGCTCGACACCGGCGGCCCACGTCGAGCAGTTGCGGGTCGAGGCGGCTCGCCGGCTACTCGAAAGCACCGACCTGACCGTCGCGGCAGTCGCCGCACAGGTCGGGTTCCGGCACGCCGAGACGTTCCACCGGGCCTTCGACCGGATCATCGGCACCACGCCGGCGGGATATCGGAAGCACTTCGCCCGCAACCCCGCCTGAAGCCCGACCGGCATTCGGCCCGGATCGTTCCACCCAACAGATGAAGGAGAAGTCGATGCAGATCGCCATCGCGTTGTACCCGAGGTTCACGTCACTGGACGCCATCGGGCCCTACGAGGTGTTCTCGGAGGTTCCCGGCGCTGAGGTCGTCCTGTGCGCCGCCCGCACCGGCCCCCTCGCGGACGACCACGACTCGTTCAAGGTTCTCGTCGAGCACTCCTTCGACGACGTCACCAGCCCCGACATCGTGGTGGTGCCGGGCGGTCCGGTCGCCGAACACCTGGCCCGCGGCGGGGACCCGATCGTGGACTGGGTGAAGTCGGTCGATCGAACGACGACCTTCACGACCTCGGTCTGCACCGGTGCTCTGATCCTGGGCGCTGCCGGCCTGCTCGACGGTCTGGACGCCACCACCCATTGGGCGTCCTACGACGAGCTCGCCGGCTACGGCGCCCGACCTGTCGAGCAGCGGGTCGTCCGCCAGGGGAAGGTCTGGACGGCCGCTGGCGTGTCTTCCGGTATCGACCTTGCGCTCACGTTGGTGTCGGAGCTCCACGGACCGGAACTGGCCCAGGCGGTGCAGTTGGGAATCGAGTACGACCCGCAACCGCCGTTCGACTCGGGCGCGGCTTCCAAGGCGGACCCGGCGATCGTCGACCTGGTCCGCAGCGTCCTCGACGCCAAGCACGCCGAGATGGCTCACTGATCGCAGTCGGCGACACCCCCCCGCCGTCGGCGGGCCGGGGGTGTCGGGCCTAACGTCGGTCGGTCCTCTAGAAGGAGTCGACCACGATGTCCGCCCCGCTTCCCCCGTTCCGCTTCGGCATCCAATGCTCCACGCCGCAGGAGCTGACGGCCGCGGCCTGGCGGGACCTCGCCCGCAAGGTCGAGGACCTCGGCTACCACCGCCTCACGGTCTCGGACCACCTCGACGACCAACTCGCACCGGTCGCCGCGCTGATGGCAGCGGCGGACGCGACGACCACGTTGCGCGTCGGTGCCCTCGTGTTCTGCAACGACTACCGCCACCCTGCCGTGCTCGCCAAGGAGGCGGCGACACTCGACATCCTCTCCGAGGGTCGTTTCGAGCTCGGTATGGGGGCGGGCTGGATGACCGAGGACTACGAACGGGCCGGAATCCCGATGGACCCGCCGGGTGTGCGGATCGCCCGCCTGGAGGAAGCGATCGAGGTGGTCAAGGCGCTCTTCACCGGCGAGCCCGTCCACCACCGGGGTGAGCACTACCGCATCGAAGGCCTGACCGGTTCTCCCCGACCGCTCGGCGGCTCGATCCCGTTGCTCGTCGGTGGAGGCGGACGCAAGGTTCTCGAACTGGCCGGCCGTCACGCCAACATCGTGGGACTCAACCCGAAGCTGACGACGGGCAGGATCGACGCGTCCGCCGGTCCGGACGGAACCGCCGAGATGACGGCCCGCAAGATCGGTTGGATCCGCGACGCTGCCGGCGACCGGTTCGGCGACATCGAACTCCACACGCGGATCCACCTGGCACTGGTCACCGACCAGCGTCAGGAGATGGCCGAGGCGCTGGCGGCCGGGTTCGGGCTGACGCCGGAACAGGCACTGTCGAGCCCGCACGCCCTGTGCGGGACCGTCGAGGAGATCGTCGAGGACCTCATCGAGCGGCGGGAGACGTTGGGCATCGCCTCGATCGGGCTCAGCCTCGACGCAATGGACACGATGGCGCCGGTCGTCGCCGCACTCGCCGGGACCTGATCAGCCCGCCGACGGCTCGGCCCGGCAACTGCTCAGCGCAGCGGTTCGGCCGTGGTTCCCCCGAGAGGGATCGGGTCCAGACCGAGCTTCTGGTGATCCCAGCTGCGGATCCTCGCCGCGTGGACCCGGACCGCCACGCGCTTGTGGAGCATGAACTCGACGAGCGGCTTGACCTCTTCGCTGTAAGGGCCGTTGTAGCGCTCCCAGATGTCGACACCGACCCGCCAGAGAGCGTCGGCGTCGTCGACGATCTCTGCCGTGCCCTCGATCGACACGCCGCGAAGCTGGTCGTAGGTGCGTCCGTCCTCGACGAGCACGGTCACTCTTGGATCGCGACGGAGGTTGACCGCCTTCTGGGACTTCGCCTTGGTCTCGAACCACACGTCGCCGTCGATCACCGCGAACCACATGGCGACGAGGTGCGGCATACCGTCCGGTCCGAGGGTTGCGAGGGTCATTGTGCGACTTGCCCGAAGGTAGGCGTCGATCTCCTCCGCGCTCATCTCGACCTGTGATCTCTGGTTGGTGCCCATGGCGGGACGATAACCGTGGGATCCGGGTCCTACCTCTGACGGTCGGGACGGAACCGTGGGGCCCGCTTCTCCCGGTGTGAGGCGAGTCCTTCGCGAACCTCTTCCCCACCGAAGCCGAGGAACTCGTACGCGAGGGAAGCGTCGAAGGCTGCGGCCTGGGCGCGGTACCAGTGGTTGAGGGTCTGCTTGGTCCAGCGGATGGCGTTCGGGGGTCCCTCCGCGAGACGGATCGCTATCTCCATGGCGCGGTCCTGGACCGCGTCGTCGTCGACGCACAACGAGACGAGACCGATGCGTTCGGCTTCCTCGCCGCTCAGCGGGTCACAGGTCAGCAAGAGGTACTTGGCCTTGGCCATCCCGCAAAGCAGCGGCCAGCAGATCGCGGCGT
>JAGQSN010000144.1 GCA_020439555.1 Acidimicrobiales bacterium
TCGGGCGGGTCGAAGTGGATCACGATGTCGATGTCGTCCACGTGGATCCCGCGCGCGGCGACGTCCGTCGCCACGAGCACGGCCAGCTTGCCCGCAGCGAAGTCCGCTAGGGCCTTCTCACGGTTGGACTGACGCAGGTCCCCGTGGATCGCGGCGGCCTTGACGCCTTCCTCGCGCAGTTGGACGACGAGTTTGTCGGCCATGCGCTTGGTCCGGGTGAACATGAGAGTGCGGGTACCGCTGCGCGAGATCGCCGCAGCGACCTTCACCTTGTCCATCTGGTGGACCCGCAGGAAGCGCTGGGTCATGGAAGCGACCGTCACGCCAGCAGACTCGACCTCGTGGCGAACCGGGTCGGTCTGGTAGCGGTCCACCAGTCCCTGTACGACACCGTCGAGCGTCGCCGAGAACAACAGCGTCTGGTACTCGCCCGGCACGTGGCGGAGGATCCACTCGACCTGGGGCAGGAACCCCATGTCGGCCATCCGGTCCGCTTCGTCCACGACGACGAACGCAATGTCGTCGAGGCTGATGTCCTTGCGTTCGATCAGGTCGATCATGCGTCCCGGCGTCGCCGCGACCACGTCGACTCCGGCTTCGATCTTGCGGATCTGCTTGTCGATGTCAGCACCGCCGTAGATGGCCGCGACCCGCAGGTCACGAACCGCCCCGACGGGTGCGAGCTCGTCACGGACCTGGGTTGCGAGTTCGCGGGTGGGGACCAGGATCAGCGCACGGGGACGCCCCGGGACGGCCTTCTCCACCAACTGCAGGACAGGGAGCCCGAACGCGAGCGTCTTGCCCGAACCGGTCTTGGCCTTGCCGCAGACGTCGCGGCCGTCGAGTGCGTCTCCGATGGTGAGTTCCTGGATCGGGAAAGCGCTCGTGATGCCCCGTTCGGCGAGCGCCTTCACGAGGTCGGGTGCGACGCCGAGGGCGTCGAACGTGGTGGTCATGGGTACTCCGGTTCGTCAGCTTCGTCGGAGGGTCGGCCTCCGGAGCTCGAATCGGTGAAGACGAACGCTTGTGAGGTGACCCACGGACCCGCCGGTCAGGAAAGGCGCTGGTCCGTGCACCCAATCGTAGGGGCCGGGCTGTCGCGAACCGCGATCATCAGCAGGACCTCGGAATCAGCCGGGCAGGTTCGCCTCGATCATCTCGACGATCTCCGTCGCCTCGGGATCGGTCTGCGGACGGAACCGTCCGAGGACCTCTCCCCCGGGGCCCACCAGGAACTTCTCGAAGTTCCAGGCGATGTCACCGGCTTCTCCCGCCGCGTCGGGCGTCCGGGTCAACTCCGCGTACAACGGCGTCCGGTCGTCTCCGTTCACGTCCACCTTCTCGAACATGGGGAAGGTGACGCCGTACGTGTTCGAGCAGAACGTCGCGATCTCCTCACTCGTACCCGGCTCCTGGCCCATGAACTGGTTGCAGGGGAAACCGAGCACCGTGAACCCGCGATCACCGTAGGTCTCCTGGAGACGTTCGAGACCCTCGTACTGAGGGGTGAGGCCACACTTGGAGGCGACGTTCACGACGAGCGCGACCTTGCCCTCGTAGTCGTGGAGATCGGCGGTTCCGCCCCCGAGGGCCTGGACGGGATGGTTGTAGATGCTCATGGCCACACGCTACGGCCGTCGTCTCCGTACATGACACGTCGAGGTGGCCTGCGGCCAAGAAGGGCGGCCACCTCAGCGGTGGCGCATGCCGCGTACCTTGCCGTCTCTCACGTCGACCCCTTCGGAGCGAAGACGGCGCTCGTGTTCGGCCTCGTGGCCGGGGACCAGGCGACCGGAGGCGTTCACCACCCGCCACCAGGCGTAACGCCCACCGGAGGTGGACAGGAGTCGTCCGACGGCCCTGGCAGCTCCCGGATACCCGGCCTCCGATGCCACCTCCCCGTAGGTCATCACCTCGCCCTCGACGAGGCCGTCGAGCACAGCGGCAACCGCCGACTCGAAAAGCCGGGAGGCATCGGACGGGTCGGACACGGGCCTGTGCCTACCATGCCGACGTGTCCCCCTCACCCGAACTCGCCTCCGTGCTCGCGGGTGTGGACGCCTGGGGTGCGGACAACGTCGCCGTTGCCACCGTTCGGTTGGATGGATCGACTTTCCACGGTCCTGTCGACCGTGTCCTTCCGCTCGCATCCGTAACAAAACTGCTCACCTCCTACGGCTGCCTGATCGCCGTCGAGGAAGGGACTCTGGACCTCGACGAGCCAGCCGGCGAACCCGACGGCTGCACCGTCCGCCACCTGCTGGCCCACGCCGGTGGATACGGCTTCGACGGAGGCCCGCTGACTCCTCCAGGGCGGAAGCGGATCTACTCCAACACCGGGTTCGAAGCTCTCGCCGACCACCTCGCGAAACTCTCGGGAATGGATGCGGCGGACTACGTGACGGCCGCCGTCGTCGAACCGCTCGGCATGGCATCGACGACGATCGCCGGTTCGCTCGCCCACGGCGCCACTTCGACGGTCACAGACCTGGCCCGCTTCACCCGGGAACTGCTCGATCCCACCCTTCTCGCCGCCGAGACACTCGCCGCGGCGACGACGGTCCAGTTCCCCGGCCTGGACGGTGTCCTGCCCGGATTCGGAACCCAGACCCCGAACGATTGGGGTCTCGGTTTCGAACTGCGCGACCACAAGTCACCCCACTGGACGGGGTCGACGAACTCGACGAGGACGTTCGGTCACTTCGGCGCGGCGGGGACCTTCCTCTGGGTCGACCCGGACTTCGAGGTCGCACTCGTCGTCCTGACGGACCGCCCGTTCGGTGAGTGGGCGACGCTCGCCTGGCCGCCGTTCGCCGATCAGGTGCTCGCCGCGGCAGTGACCGGCAACCGGTGACTGCAACGCTCAGTACTCGATGACGACCTTGCCGTTGAACCGATCCAGATAGCTGGTACCCCGCAGCAGGCGGACGATCCGCTGGTACGGGTGGTGCGGGTGAAGGGAATGACGGGACGCCATCGGCGGGAACGCCAACAGTTCCCTGACGTCCCACGCCAACGAGTAGATCCGGACCCTGTCGAACTGACGCGGGTTGGCGAACAGTTCCGGATAGTCCTCGGCCAACCACCACGGCAGCGACTGGTAGTCCTCGGCACGCGTCTCGGCTTCGTAGTCCGACGCCACGTGCAGGCTCGGCAACGCCGCGAATCGCAGGATCACGTCCAGGTCGAGGTCGGGCGGCCCTGGCCTGGCGAACTCGAAGTCGAGGATCGCCGTGACCTTTTCACCGTCCCAGAGCACGTTCTCGAATGTGAGGTCGCCGTGCACGATCGTCTGGTGGTTGAAGGGGTCCAACGCGGGGGCGAGGCCACGAACGAGATCGGCGGCCTCGGTCATGATCCCGGCATCCACGTGTTGCAGTCGTCCCGCCTTGTCGAGAGCGTCGAGCAAGCGGGCCACGGCGAGACGGCCGCGATCGGCAGGGTCCAGGAGTTGGGGTGCGTCGTGCAGTCCGTCGAGGCGCGGGCACACGGTGCCGTGGACGAGTCGAAGGCGCTCGGCTATCTGCTTGACGGCCTCACGCCGTCGTTCCTCCGGCATCGTCGGCCACCAGCGGCTCAACGGCCTTCCGGGAATCCGGGGCATGACCAACCAGTCGCTGCCGACCTCGCCGCCGTACTGGACCACACCCGGGTAACCGACACCGTCGGGCAGCACGGTCGACAGGACGGCCTCCCGCCGCAACCGCATGCTGGCGTCACGGTTCACGCGAACGACGTACTCGTCGGTGAGCCACACCTCGTTCGTGACGCTCGGGACACGCTCGATCTCCCTCGCACGCACACCGACCTGGGCCAGGGCCTGGAGCGCGCGGGCGCGTCCCAGGCCGGTCCCGGCTCGGGACGCAGGAACTGCGGGGAGTGGGCGCGAGGTGTCCACCGTTGTTTCCATCGGCGGATCGGCCCCGAAAGCTGAGCCTCGCGTCACAGGTTGGGCAGAACGGCCCATGTGATGCCATCTCAGCGCGCGGGAGTACCTTCCGGTCGCGCGGCCGGGAACGCGCTGGTTGAGAGTCATCCGTGCGGACAACGTGTCCGCACGGATGGGTCAGAGCTGATCCGCTGTCAGGGCGAACAGGTCGGTCTTGCCGGCCTTGACCGGGGCAACCAATCCGTGGACCTGCGGGAGAAGGTGCTCGGCGAAGAACCTGGAGGTCACGAGTTTCACGGCGGCCACGTCGGCGTCGGCGTGACCGGAGTCGACGAGGCGCTTGGCCACGAGGGCCTGTTCGGCCATGAGCCACCCGGCTGCCGTGAAGGCGAACAGACGCAGATACGGGGTCGCCGCCGACAAAGCCTGGACCGGATCCGCGAGGCCCTCACCGAGGATCCATCCGGTCGCATCCTCCAACGCGTCGATGGCGGCCGCCAGTTCGCGGTGGATGGGTGCCAGGTCGTCGCCGCCCGCGGCGAGGGACGCGACGGTCGCCTTCATTCGGGCGATCTGATCCTGGTAGACGCCACCGGCACGCATCGGGAGCTTTCGTCCGACGAGGTCCATCGCCTGGATCCCGTTGGTGCCCTCGTAGA
>JAGQSN010000457.1 GCA_020439555.1 Acidimicrobiales bacterium
GTCGCTCGACCGTACCTGCTCGGCGGACCCGGGAAGCTCGATCTCCGTCGGACCCTGCTCGGACAGGTCGATCACGATCGGCTCGGCGAAACCTGGGAGCGACCCACGGAAGCGCAACAGGTGGCCCGAATCGGCGTCGAGCCAGTAGGTCGCACCCACTTTGGCGGAGGTGTACACGAACGCCTTCCGCTCACCGACCGTCTCGGTCCCTTCGTAGGTGACCTGCTTCTGGGCGACGAGTTGCGGGTTGTCGGGCCGCGAGGCGGCCAGGGAGACGAGAAGCTCGATGACCCGGTCGATGGGACGCTGATCCGGTGATGGTGGCCTGGCGACCCACTTCACGGTCCCCCGACGGTCCTCGGGCAGTCTTGCGGCCTGTTCGGGCGTGATCCGGTCGAAGACGGTGTCGGCGGTGAAACGGACCTGCTGGGTTCGTTCCCCTCCCTGGCCATCGGAAGTGGTCACGTCGAGACGGCCCGTGTGCTCCCTCCAGTCGACGGCACCTGTCACCGTGATGCTCAGGTCGTCGTAGGTGACCGATGCGCTGATCCTCGCTCCGCCGACCTGATAGTCGAGGAACAGCATCTGGGCAAGTCGGTCGATGTCGTCTCCGTTTATCGGTGAACCGACGGCCCGGGTGGTGGTTGTCGGAGCCGAGGCAGATTCGCCCTTGGAGCACGCGGTAGTTGCCAGGCCGACCACGCAGAGCGTCAACGCGATCAGTCGGAAGGCGAAGGGACGACCGCGGCTCATGACGCTGGCGCCCGTAGGGAGTCGAGGTCGACCTTCTCGGGCGTCCGGGAGGGGACCGTCCACTTCTCCTCCGCAGCGCCTGGCATCTGGGGCTGAGGTCCCGGACGGACGACCTCGCTGTAGGGGATCCCGTCGGGCGCGGAGGGTTGCTCCAGGGGACTGGGAGGCAGGTCGGCGGAACCTGCACGTCCACACCGGAGGAGGTCGGCCAGAGCCGAGGGACGGGTGGGCCCCGTGCCGTTCCCCTCCACGCAGGTGGAACCCACTTCGGGGGCGCCTCCCTGTTCGGCTGCCAGGACTATCCCGTTCCCGTTGCCGCTCAGACGGTTGTCCACGACCCGGTTGTCCAACGGCCAGAATCCGTCCTGGTCGATGAGCACGATCCCGGCGAAGGGATGACCCCGTACGACGTTGCGTTCGATTCGATTGTCCTGCCCTCCGGCCACGGCGATCCCGACTCCGAAACCTCCCTTGGTCTCCGGTGTGTCGGGATCGTCGTTGTCCACGACGAGGTTCGCGACGACGGCACCGCCACGTTGCGGAGCGAGGACCTCGGTGTTCGCCGAGTTGATCGCCATGCCGATCCGGTTTCCGCGCGCGACGTTGCGCGCCACGACGACCCCACTGGCGTTCGTGTTCTCGTAGCCGATCGCGTTGTGTTCCACCACGTTGTCGATGACGACGGCACCGCACTTCTTGCACTGGCCGACGTAGATACCCGAGTCCGGGTGGCCACTCGCGTAGTTGTGGTCGAAGCGGCCCGGTCACGTGCCGAACGCGTAGAGCCCGTAGAGGCCGTTGTTCGCCGCGGTCACGTAGCTGGCACGCCAACCGACCGGTCCGTCCTGCGGGTCGTCGTTGTCGTAGCCACCGGTGAAGATCACGCCGTTGATCGCGTAACGCTGCACCGTCAGGTTCTCCACCGCGACCTGGTCCGCTGTCACCGAGATGCCGTTCAGGAGTTTGTCGGAG
>JAGQSN010000145.1 GCA_020439555.1 Acidimicrobiales bacterium
GGCGTGACGTAGATCGTCTCCTCGAAGTAGGGGCCGTCGAGGGGATCCGGCTTGTCGAACACCGCCAGGACATCGAGGTCACCGTCGACGAGGAGTCCTTCGACCGCGACCTCTGCGCCGCCGATGAAGCTCTCGACGAGCAGCGGCTCGTCCGCGGACCGGCCGTGGTCGACGAGGATCGAGCGGATGCGCTCGGCGACCTGGGCGGCCTCGGCCGGGCTGTCGGCACGGATGACGCCCGTGCTCGCCGACAACGACGTCGGCTTGACGACGCAGGGCAGACCGACCTCCGCGGCGAGGGCCGCGATGTCGGCTCCTGGTGGGGCGATCCGGAACTCCGGTTGGGGGACGTCCCAGGCTGCCAGGACGCTGCGCAGTTCCGCCTTGTCCCGCGTGGCTGCGACGGCATCCGGCGGGTTGTGTGCCAACCCGAGCAGTTCGGAAGCGTGGGCGGCGGTGAGGACACCCTGGTCATCCACCCCGACAACAGCCTCGACACCGACTCGGCGCGCCAGAGCCGCGATCCGCTGGGCGGATGCCTCGGGACTGGCAAGGTCCACCTCGACGAAACGGCCTTCCATCTCCGCGGCGAGCGGTGGTGCGTGGTCGGTAGCGACGACGACCTCGGCCCCGAGCGATGCGGCCGCGTCGACGAAGGAGGCCGCACGATAGGTCTCGCTAGGCAGAACGAGAACGACGGTGCGTTCCGAACTGCCCTCAGACCCGGATGATGCGCTCATCTCTGCAGTGCAACTTCGGCCGGCGCGTTCCGGTGTCGTCCGGTCCCCGCCGGTGCCGTCAACGCCAGTAGTTGTTGGCCGCCGCGACGGTCTGGAAATTGAGTGCGACGACCTGCGAGGCGGCAGTCAGCGAGTCGGCCGAGTTCGCGTAGTCGGGGCGCAGTTCGTGGAGCACGTCCGTGTCGGGCTGCGTGTGCTTCACCCCTCGTCGACTGAGCGTGATCGCGAGCTCGAATCCTTCCTGCGGAGTCTCGGTGATCAGCGTTGTCAACCAGGTGTCTGCCATGTCGTGCGCTCCTCTACGAGTCCGGTTCGAAGTCGACCGTACCAGCGCGTCGTCACGTTTCGGACAGGTTCGATCGACCGATCCGATCCGATGACCAGGGCGCCGGAGGCACCATCAGGCGGTCGGCCAGGCCGACCAACGCGGCGTCATAGTTGACGCGCCAGCCGGCGAAGTCCCGCCAGGATCGTTCCGCGTCTGCCCTCAGCCCGATCCCCGCTTCGGCGAGTCGCTCACGTGCCGCCTCGAACTCGTCGCGGGTGACGCTTATCGGGTCGTCGGGGCGTGGGTCATGGTCCACTTCGATCCCGAGCGTCGCAGCGATGCGGCGCAAGGACAAGTAGCCGGCACGGATGCAGAGTTGAGCCTCCGCCATCGGAGGCGTGTCGAGGGTCGACGCGGTCAGAGCGGCGGCGTCGAGGACAGCGCCCGCGGCCGTCACCCACGAGCGACTGGGCAGCGGAGATCGGAACCAGGCGAGCCCGGGTTGGGACGTGTGGGTCTCCTCGACGTCAGCGAACCATCGCTCCCAGTCCGCGAACAGGTCCGCTGTCGAGTCGAGCCGCCCGATGAACTGGTGCCTCCGCAAGATCACCACGGCGTCGGGCGGGTCACCCGCCCGCGTCTCCAGCAAGGAGACCGCCAGCTCACGGCGTTGGAACGACGAGTAGGCCGTGGAGAGGAAGCCGATCAGCAGGGCGACCATCCCGAGCCCGATGGTTGCCTCGACGATCGCTACGACGTGAGCCCACTCGCCGGTCGCCGCCGCGAACCCCAGGGTCGTGAGCGAGGAACCACTCAACTGGAACGCGACTCGCCACCCGCCGACGCCCAGGCCCCAGAAGATGAACATCCCTCCGAGGAGCACACCCGCCACCCATGCGACGGCGACCACGATCAACGAGAACGGGCCGTACCGGGCCATGACCCTGTCCCGGAACCGGTAGTCGGGTCGCAGACGGGCGATCGCACCAAAGGTTCCGTGCATTCCGGCGAACACGAGCCTTGTGAGAAGAGCCTGTTCGGCACGCGGCAGCACGACGGTCCTCACGGCGGACAAACCGGTCGTCAACATCACCGCAGCCCCGAATGCCACGGCACCGGCATGTTCGATGCTCACTGACTCACCCTGTCATCCGCCACGACCGCGGATGCGGATACTGCTGGGGACTTCGCCGGTATCGTCCCGCCTCGACCGTCGATCAGTGACTGGAGCGAGACCGTTGACCGAACCGACCGAGCGCACGCTCGAACTGACCAGCGGGTCCTTCAGAGCGCTCGAATGGCCGGGTTCAGGAGGGACGGCGATCCTGCTTCACGGACTCAGCGGCATCGCCGACGTTTGGAACCGGACCGTCGAGGCGATGGGTCCGGACAGACCGCGTTGCATCGCCATCGACCAGCGCGGCCACGGCCACAGCCCACGCGTCCCCGACCACTATGCGGTGGGCGACTACATGGCCGACCTGATCGACGCGATCGGTGTGATCGCTCGGGTCGGATCGTCCGGAGATGGCCCCGTCCACGTCGTCGGACACTCCATGGGAGCGCGCGTCTCGATGGTCGCGGCCGCACGCCGTCCCGACCTGTTCTCGTCCGCGGTGATCGTCGACATCGGCCCCGAGGCATGGAAGGCGAACATCACGTCGACCGAGTCGCTGTTCCGATCTCTTCCGACGCGGTTCGCCAACCGTGTCGAGGCCTTGAACCTCGGCCGCTTCTACGGAAAGGAGCCGGACGCGGCAGAACGTTGCGTGACCGAGCGCCTGCGCGAGGAGAAGGATGGTTCGTTCACCTGGTTGGCCTGCACGGACGCGTTGATCGAGACCGTGACCGTCCAGCGCGGACGCGGCTACTGGCGCGACTGGGACCGCATTCGAGTTCCAACCCTGCTGGTGCGGGGCGGAACCAGCAAGGAACTCCGTCCCGAGGTCGCGGAAGCGATGCGACGACGCAACGGCTCCGTCTCCTACGTCGAGATCCCAGACATCGGCCACAACATCCCGATGCTCGCCCCCGATCGGCTGGGCGAAGAGATCAGTGGGTTCTGGCGATCTCTCGGATGACCAATCCGAACGCGCACCCGCGACCAAGGCTGTAGCGAATGCGCGACGCACCGGTGGGAAGGCTCTCCGGCCTACGCCGGCGATCCACCACCTGCGAGGGGAGCGCACTGCCCGAGCGCGTGCCTGCTGATGTTGTTCCCGTAGCCGGTGACACCCGGGTCGTTCCAGAAGCAGAGCAGGTTGCGGCCCATGTCGTTGCGAACGACGAACACCGGGTTCGTGCCGGTGCCGGTCTCGTCGTCCAGTCCCGTCATGGTGATCCCGAGGAGCGTCACGTTCCTATCGACCCTGTTGAACAGGATCCCGATCCATTCCTCGGTCTGACCGGCGACCGTCAGGTTGCCGTGGATGGTGTTGTTCTTGATGGACCACGGGATGTCCGAACCACCGCCCAGCACGGTGACGTTGCCACCGATCTCGAGTCCGTTGAGGAAAACGCCGACCGCTCCGAAGATGGTGACATTTCGCCTGATGGTGATGTTCGAGTGCCCGGTCGGTTCGATCTCACAGGGATGGGCCGAGTTGCCCGTGTAGTCCGGGGGTTGGCAGCCGAGTCCCACCATCGAGCCGGAGAACGCTGTCACGCTTCCGCCGACGTTGATGGTCGCAGGGGCGCTCTGAGCGTCGAAGATCGCACCGCGGAGAACCGTGATGCTGCCCCTGACGTTGATCACCGCGTCGGCCCCCACAGCACAAGGTCCAGCCACGACGATGCTCCGGTAATTGCCGGACGGAATCTCACCGCCATTGCACCTGTACGTGGTCGACGGCGCGGCTGAGGCCACTCCCCCGGTGAATGCCAATGCGCTCGCAGCTACGAGCACACCGACAACGGAAACCTTCAGGTCGGCGATTCTGATCACAGATCGCTCCTTCCATGACGTTGGACGGCTAGCCCGAACGCATCCCCTGTTCGTCCACGAGGCGTCGCTGCGGACCGACGCGCACGGTACGCCTGCACGGAGCGTATGCAAAGAAGTCGATTCAGCCTGTCGTGACCACGCTCAGTGGCGGCTTGGACGATCTAGCCCTGATCTAGCCCCTCATCGAGTTCTCGAAGATCCCTCCCGGATTCGCGTGACCCGGAATCGTCCATAGGTGCAACATCCAGTTGCCTTGCAGGTGCCCGCCGCGCGCCCGACACTCAGGCTCCTTGGCTCCCTTCGTCGAACCATCAGGAAGGTCGCAGATGTCGTGGTGTGAGTGCCACATATCAGCGTCACCGGGAAAACCTTCAGGAGGCGGATCGCCAATGGTTCCGCGGATGTAGTACACGATCGCAAGTATCTGTCCGGTCTCACGATTTGCGAGGAGCATCTCAGGACGCGTCGGTTCGAACTTGCCATCGATCAGATCGGGTCGATAGAGGTGAAAGAGCGGACCGGGCTCTTCAGGATCGTCGTGGAACCCGGCGCGCATGGCTTGGTCGACCGTTCGCCATGGCACGGACGCCGTCGCTGCGGCCACCTCCTTGTCCAGCAACACCCGAGTCGGTCCGGATACGCGCAGGGCTTCTGGGTCTTGGCCACCATGATCGCCGTCCCCGGACGGCGTCGGACTATTGGGAAGGGATTCCGAGGTCGGCGCCGACGCCCCGGATGTTTGCGTAGAGGGGGGATCGTCCCTCAACACGCTGTAGCCGACGACGCAGATCCCGAGGAATAGGAAGGTCGCGGCCGCTGCGACGCGCAGGCGAGTCAACGACCCAGATCGTGTCACGTACCGAGCGTACCGCCGCAGTCATGAGCGTTCAGCGAACGAGCGGACGATCACTCGCCCCGAACAACTCCTGCAGGACGATGGCCAACCCCAGCTGCGTCGAATGGAGGTTCCCGTGCTCCCAACTGCCGTCGGGTTCCTGGGCGGCGAGAACCCGTCCCACCACATCGGAAGGCACGGCGTCCTCTCCCGCAGACATCCGGACCACCTCAGCTCGTTCCAGATACAGATCGTCGACTCGAGATGCGGAGGAGAGCTCGCGGTTCAAGACCTGGACCCCACGATCGACGAGGGCGTCGCGATCGGGTGTGACGCAGCCGAGGTCGTCGCGAAATCGGATGGCCACCAGCGCGTGGGTGGTGCTGTAGCCACCGGCGTCCACGGCCGACCTGAGGCGTGGGAGAGACGCAGGCGGTGAACCTCGCTGATCACAACTCAGTGCTTCGGCAACGACGCGAACGTTCCCTCGTGTAGTCGCCACTTCAGCAGGATCAGCAACGGCCGCGGGATCGATGAGACGCATCTGGACCTTCGCCTCGGACGAGGCCGTGTCCGCCAGTCGTTGCGCTGCTCGCCTGTACGGCAACAGATCAGGGATGTCGTACTGCTCCGCCAGGATCGCGACACCGATGAGAACGAAAGGGTCCCCCTCCACGTTTCGAAGAGCTCTCCGCAGTCTGGCTACCGCCCGCCGCTGCGCATCGTGGAGAGTTGCCTCGGTGACCTCGATCGTCCTCGTCGCGGGCTGCTCGGTAGTCGGCACGGTCGAAACGGGTCGAGAGCGTCCCGACGATCCGCACCCACTGACCGCCAGCAGCAGGAACAGCATCGCGATGACGCCACCCACACACCTGAAACTCCTCGAGCCCCACGTCACCGTCCGGAGCGTATGACCACTCGTCGACATCATCAGTGCTGGACACTGAACTATGACCTCCTCCGCTGGTCCGTCTGTCCTTCGGATCGAAGTCCGACCGCGGTCATCGGCAGCAGAGCGGCCGCGACCATTCCCCTGGGTGCTCTGGTTTCGATACTTCCCGAGGCCTCGGATCGGCCGGCCACGGTGACCGACCTGGTCGGTCGTGCCATCCGGTCGATCTCGGCGCTGGGCGACGGGACTCCGCCGGTCCTGCTCATCGACGACGCTCACCTGCTCGACGACGCTTCCGCGACGGTCATCCACCACGTCGCCGCCAGCGGCGCAGCAGTCGCGCTGATGACGATCCGTTCCGGCGAGCACGCACCGGACGTGATCACAGGCATGTGGAAGGACGGATTGGTCGACCGCATCGACCTGGAGCCCCTTACGGATGAGGACATCGCCACGATCGCCGAGGGGCTGGCCGGCGGCCCCATCTCCCGCCAGTCGCTCCGTGCACTGGTGTCCGCCAGCAGCGGCAACCCGCTCATCGCCGTGGAGTTGGTTCGCGGAGCCCTCGAGAACGGGGCGATCACCGAGAACCACGGGATATGGCACTTTGCGTCGCGGCCGCGACCTTCGACACGCCTGGTGGAGCTCGTCAGCACGCGGATCGGATCGCTCTCCCCCGAAGCACGATCTGCCGTCGAGCTGCTCGCCGTCGGCGAACCGCTTCCTCTGGACGTTCTCACCGAGTTGACCTCCGAGTCGGCCGTCATCGAGCTAGAGCGCCGCGGCACAGTGGCGATCGATCCCTCCGATGCGGCCAGCGGAGCGACCGTCCGCTTCGAACACCCGATGTTCGCTGAGGTTCTGCGCTCGTCCGTGGGCGTTGCCCACTCGGCTGCGATCAGCCGTCGACTCGCCCAGGCGCTGGCGGGTCGTGATCACGGCATCGACCCTGTACGCCTCGCCGTCTGGCAACTCGACGGCGGTGACGCCGGTGACGGGAACGTGTTGCTGGAAGCGGCCCGCAAGGCCTTCTTCCGCCGGGACGACGATCTCGCGGACCGCCTCTCGGCAGCGGCAATGGTTGCCGGCGCCGGCATCGATGCGCTCGTTCTGAGAGGTCAGGTCCTCGCCGGACGAGGGCGCCACGACGAGGTAGAGGACTTGTTCTCCTCGACCTCCGGCGGTCCCGACAGTGGCTCACCGTCGGAAATCGAGACTCCTTCGGATCAGCAACTGGTCGCTATCGCCCGGTGCAGGAGCTTCGCCTCCTTCTGGGGACTCGGCCACGCAGATCACGCGATCGAGGTGTTGCGAGCGGCAGAGGCACAGATGTCGGATGCGACATCTGTGCTCGAGGTGCGTGCGGAGCGCGCGGTGATGAGCCTCCTGTCGGGCGACCTCCGCGGCGCTATCGGGATGGTCGATCCGATACTGGACAACGGTTCGGGTCGCGCGTACGTGACAGCCGCGATCGCCGGGGTGATCGGCGGAGCCCTGGAGGGGCGGAACGCATCAGCGGTCGAGTTGGCCGACCGGGCACTCGAGGCGCACCTCGTACTCGGCGAACAGGAGGCGCTCGCCAATGCGGGCATGCACCTGGTCGGGAAAGCGCTCGCGTTGCAAGAAGGGGGTCGCCTGGCCGAATCGTCCGCGCTCTGCGCCGACGGATACCTAATGGCGTCGGAGGCATCGATCTCCTCGGGACAGGCATGGTTCACTCTCCTCGCAGGCAGAGCCGACCTGCTGACGGGACGGGTCGTCACAGCCGGAAGGCATTTCCACGAAGCAGCGCACCTCTTCGCGGAGATCGGAGAGCAAGGACCTCGTCGCTGGGCACTGGCAGGTGCCGCCATCGCTGCCGCCACGGTTGGCGACCACGCAGCCTCCGGCCAGGCTCTCGAACTCGCCGATTCGTGCTCGCCGGTCGCGATGCGCGTCATGCTCCCGGAACTCGAACGGGCCCGGGCATGGCACCTGTGGAGCTGCGGAGACTTCGAGGCTGCGATGGATCACCTGGCATCGGCAGTCGAGACGGCTGAGACGATCGGGTCGGCGGCACTCGCTGTCGCATCCCTTCACGACATGGTGAGGCTTGGCTTCACGCCGAAGATCACCGGACGGACCGACCGTGAGGCTCCGACGGGCGAAACCGGAGGGCAGGCGCACTCGATCGTTCCCGCGGACGTGGTCAGCACTCTCACCGGGGTCGCGTCGAGGGTGGACGGGCCGCTCGCCGCGACCCGTGTCGCTCATTCCCGCGCGTTGGAAGTCTGGGATGGCGATGACCTGGAGAAGGTCGGACAAAAATGGCAGGATCTGGGCTGCTTGCTGTTCGCTGCCGAAGCGTTCGCAGCAGCCTCGGCGGCTCGACGCCGCGAAGGGGACAGCCGAAGGGCGGCACGATCCGCCAACCAGTCCGCGATCCTCGCGGACCGTTGCGAAGGGGCGACCACGCCCGGGTTGAGGTTGGCCGGCGACGCCGCCTTGCTCACGTCACGTGAACGCGAGGTCGCCGACCTGGCTTCGACCGGCCTCTCGTCCAAGACGATCGCCTCAGCGTTGGGTCTCTCTACCCGCACCGTGGAGAACCACCTTCAGCGGGCTTACACGAAGCTGGCGATCAGCAGCCGTGACGACCTGGTTCCGATCATGAGAGGCATTCCTCCACGCTGATCTCGCCCTACCGAACCACCGTTTCGCAGGCCGTCGAGATCACCGCTCCGATGACCTGGGTATCTTCGGAAGTCGTTCGTCGAGCGCTTGTGCCCCCATGGCCAATCCCAGGAACAGGACCGCGACGACCGCGCAGTTGAGCAGCACCCGGGGATAGCCGAGCTCAGCGACGTCGACGAACGGGTACGGGTAGAAATCACTGGCGAACGGGCCCCGTACGAGCGTGAAGATGAGCCAGACGATCGGGATCACAAGCGACCCCAGCACCACCTGACGGTCGACCTGACGACGTGGCCCGAAGATGAGCCAGCCGAGTACGGACATGACAGGCACCAACTTGTGGGTGAGGAAGTCCGCCGCGGCAGCTTTGCCCTCGTACTCGGTGATCGGGTCGAGAGCGACGATGACAACCACGAACGTCACGGTGATCATCAACACGCCCGTGAGGTAGATGGTCCGGAAAGCGCGCGAACGGCGATCCAGACGGAGCGCGAGCAGGGCGCACGTGACGCCCACGAGCATGTTCGACCAGATCGTGAAATAGGTGAAGATGTTGGCGACCCGTTCGGCGTCGCTGTCGAAGAAGCCGCTGTCCTGTTCGAGGACGACCCGAACCTGAATCACGAGCGCGATCAGGACGACGAACGCGGTGCACGCGAACCAGGACCTGGCGAGCGTCAGCCAGCCTGCTGAACGGACCACCGACCCGACCCCGACTTGGGATGTCTCCACGGCGCGGACACTACGCAACGGAACCTGACGTCGTGCGTTCTTACCCGACTCGGGACGAACGCACGGCCAGCGGTTGCGGCCGTTCGATCAAACGGCGAGCGCCTCGCGCAGCCCTGCCATGCGTTCGGGAACCAGGGTGCAGTTGACCCAGCGGCCGACCTTTTCCTTGGTGATCAGCCCAGCGTCAGCGAGCACCGAGAGGTGGTGCGACACCGTGGGCTGGCTCTTGCCGACCGGTTCTTCGAGGTCACACGAGCACGCCGTGAGATCCGGGGCGTTGGCGATCAACGACAGCAGACGTAGGCGGACGGGGTCTGCCAACGCCTTGAAGCCGGTGGCCAGAAGCTCGGCATCGTCTTCGTCGAGAGGCGCGGCGAGAAGTTGCGGGCAGCATTCCCCGAGGACGGCGATCTCTTTCACGACAACTCCTTGCATGCATCGATAACTGTCGATACATTGATGGTTGTCCATAGGTTACCCGAGCATCGGAGTTCCGTGATGTCCCGCATCCAACTCGCCCTGAACGTGTCCGACATCGACCAGGCCGTCGGCTTCTATTCCAAGCTGTTCGATGCCGAACCGGCCAAGCGCAAGCCCGGCTACGCCAACTTCGAGATCGCCGAGCCACCGCTCAAGCTGGTGCTCATCGAGGCACCCGAGGGAGGCACGCTCAACCACTTGGGAGTCGAGACCGACACCGGCGACGAGGTCATGGCCGCCGAGGCCAGGCTCTCCGGCACCGGTCTCGAGACCACCGGTGTGGATGACACCATCTGTTGCTACGCGACCAAGACCGAGACGTGGGTCAACGACCCCGACGGTGCCCCCTGGGAGTGGTACGTGAAGACCGGGGATGCCGAACAGATGGCGAACCGGGTGGTCGGCGACCACGAGGGCGCCTGCTGTGCCCCTTCGGCGGTGACCGCGGAACCCGTCGGTCTCGGCACCGCGCCGGACCCCGGTGGCTGCTGCTGACCCGCACTGGCTCCACACGTCGTGGTCACCCCGACGGGCTGACCATGGCACTCCTGAGGGCATCGAGAGTGTCGTCGGGCAGTCCGAGACCCCGTTCGAAGTAGCCCTCGATCGAACCGAAGCGCGACTCCATCTCCTCGAACGCGGTGTCGAGGTAGGCGGGCTCGACTCCGAGGGCGGGCCGCAGCAGCGACGGGTCACCTCCCGCGGCCTCGAACGCGTCGTACATCGGCTGGGTGAGCGGAAGGATCTCGTCGTTGGTGAGCAGGTACTCCGCCATCACGTCGTCGTGGCTGACGCCGAGGAAGCTCAACAAGGCGGCCGATCCCCAGCCGGCGCGGTCCTTGCCGGTGGTGCAGTGGAACAGGATCGGCCGCCGCTGCAGGTCGGTGATGTGTCCGAACATCTGCCTGTAGGACCGCAGAGCGCTCGGCAGGGACACGACGTCGCGGTACGCCTGCACGAACAGCTGATCCACTGGGTTGCTCGCGAAGAAGGCCTCCACCTTGGCTGGGTCACTCAGCACGTCGACCAGCGAGGCGGCGCCGGCGGCAACGCTGGACTGGTCGTCGGCGAGTACGTCCAGGTGCAACTCGGTGACCCCCGCAGGGAGGCGGTCCGGTTGGGCATCCCGCTCGGCTGAGGTACGCAGGTCGAACACGGTTCGCAACCCCAGCGACTCGAGCAGGCTCAGGCCCTGGGGCATGAGGCCGTTCAACTCCGTGGAACGGTAGACCTGCCCGTGAGCGGTCACTCCCCCACCCGAGACCGACCAACCGCCGAGGTCGCGGAAATTCGCCGCTCCGGGAAGGTCGATGCAAGCGCCGGGTGTCGGATCATCCATTCGAGCAGGATTGCACGACCGCACCATCTCCCAGCAAGGCTCCTACCGCCAACCGCAGCCCGAGGCCGTCGATACCCGCGAGCGTGGAGCGGGCTGCTCCCTGTCCGCGGCCGGCTCAGGTGAGCCCGAAGACCCGGTCCGCGTTGCCGGAGAGGAACAGGGCCCTCGTGTCGTCGTCGAGTCCGAGGTCATCGAGCTGCTCGAGCGCTCGCGAGGCGGTCATCATCGGGTAGTTCGTGCCGAAGAGCACCTTGGTGCGGCCCCGCCCGCGGAGGTACTCCACGAGCTCGCCCGGGTAGCGGCGCACGCTGTAGGCCGAGGTGTCGATGAACACGTTCGGGTGCTTGTCGGCAACCGCGATCATCTCCGTGGTCCACGGGTAGCCGATGTGGCCGCACACGATCACCAGCTCGGGGAAGTCGAGCGCCACCTGGTCGATGTAGGGAATGGGCCGGCCCGTCTCCGAGGGACGCATCGGACCGGTGTGGCCCACCTGGGTGCAGAACGGGATTCCCAGGTCGACACACGCTGCGTACAGCGGGTAGTAGCGGCGATCGGTCGGCGGCAGCTCCCAGAGCCAGGGCAGGACGCGGATGGCCTTGAAGCCGAGCTCCGACACGCAACGGCGCACCTCGCGCACCGCCGCCATCGGCTTCGAGATGTCGAGCGAGCCGACTCCGACGAGTCGACCATCGGACTCCGCGACGAAGTGAGCGACCTCGTCGTTCGAGATCATGACGTTGCGCGGCGCCACCCAGGCGCTGATCAGGCTGCGGGCGACCCCACCTTGGTCCATCGCCGCAAGCGTCGCGGTCACCGGCACCTCTCCCTCGGGGATCGCGCCCTTTGTCCACCGACGAAGCGAGGCGAAGATCGGATCTGCGAGGTGGCGCGCCGTCGGGTGCTGGGCCCATGCGTCGATGATCATCGGAGTTACCTGTACGGCGCTTAGCTCGTCGTGGAGAGTTCGTCCAGTGATCTCGTCGCGAACGCGCGTACTCGTGCGGGGCCTACGCGTGCATCGTGGTCAGCGCGACGAGCCCGGCCGAGGTGGGCGCTGGCGGTCGCGTAAGGCTAGGCCACCGAGTTCTGGAGCGATTGTCACAAAGATATTAGCAACTACGAACGAAAACCCGTTGGCCCGGGCCCCTCTCTCGCCGTGAGTCAGGGGTTCTGGGTCAGCGACAGGACGTTCCCGTCTGGGTCGGCGAACCAAGCCACCAGCGCGCCGCTCGGAGAGCTCCAGATGCCGAGGTCGTCCTGTTTCATGCCATCATAGCGCTGAAAGGACACGCCCTTCTTGGCCAGCTCACCGACCCGCGCCGCGATGTCTTCGACGGACCAGCCGAGGATTGTGAAGGGGTACGGCGTGAAGCTGTCGACGGTCGAGACATTCGCGATTCGAACCGTCACGCCGCGCGATGAGACGACCACCGCGAACGGGTCTTCGCTCACGAACGTGAGGCCAACGACATCCACATAGAATGCTCTCGCTTTGACCAGATCGCGGCTCGGGACGAACGCAATAAGGGAGGCTGCCATCGCTCAGAGAGGGTACCTGGGGACGATGAGGAAGACGAGTCCATCCCTGGCGTACCTTCGTAGCCGCCCGGGCGACGCGAGCGCCCCACGAACCGAAACGGGCACTCGCGCTCGACCGCGTCATCCCTCTGCCGTTCGGAGGAGGGATCCCACGCTCTTCAAGAGGCGGGCGGCCTCTTCTTCGTCGTAGACGTCGTCCATCGCCAACATGTCGGTCCCCGAGTGGGTTGCGTCGTCGAGGTTGGGCGTATCGCCGTACACGTCGACGATCGTCGCGATCGCCGCGCCCCCGTAGAAGCAAAAGTAGTGCTCCTTGGCGCTGATGGCGGTGGCCGCCGTGGTCTTGCCGAAGACATCCGTGCTGTAGTTCGTGCAGTTACCGAAGAGCGTCCCGGAAACCTCAAGGTCACCCGCGCATTGCAGTTGCGCAGTGGTGACGATGTGCTTGGCCAAGAGGTTTCCGAGGACCAAGAGACAGCCGGCACGGAAGTCCTGCTTGAGCAGCCCATCGATGATCAGGTCACCGTCGACGATGGGGGTGTTGCCCTCCGCCGGCATGTGCAGCTC
>JAGQSN010000146.1 GCA_020439555.1 Acidimicrobiales bacterium
GGTTCGTGGATGACGAAGTCGATGGCGAAGGTTCCGGCATCGATGTCGGCGTCGATGATCGTATAGCCGCGCTGGACCTGGAGGTTCTCGTCCACGGGATCGGGGAACCAGAGACGCAGGTAGTCGGTCGGGCCGGGCTCGAAGTCGTCGAAGAGGTCCGTGGACGAGAAACGGACTCGCCGGAACCCGGGGACCACATCGACTGCGGCCTCGACGGTGATGACGTGTTCGTTCGCCCCGAGGGCGCGCAGCATCGTCCCTTGGAACCCTCGAGCCATCAGTTCGTCATCCCTCGGCGGACGCCTGGTAGGTGGACACGGCCGGCGACCTGATCAGTTCGCGGCGGACGCGAGCGTGGGCCGGATCTGTTCGATCGCCCACGGGACCGATAGCGGCGATGGGGAGTTGAGCGCCCATGCCGTGGGCGTGTCGAGAACCTTGGCCGTCCCTGCCTCGACGGCGGGCAACGTGTCCCAGCCGACGATGTCGGCGGTGTCGGTTCCGTTCGTCAGAGCGAGGAGGATGTCGCCGTCGAGGGCGTCGATCTGTTCGAGGCTTAGTTCGGCTCGTCCGTTCACCCCTTCGCCGAGAGCCAGGATGCCTGGCGCGAGCTCGAGTCCGAGTCGTGAGAACAGCACGTTCGCGCCGTCGTCGGGGTCGGAGAGGACGATCAGTTGGTTGCCGGGCGCGTAGTAGTTGGCGAAGGCGATCGTCTTGCCCTTCAGGCCGGGAAGGTCCGACACGACCGAGTCCACGGTCTTCGTGACCTTCTCGACGACGCGCTCAGCAGCGGCTGGTTCGCCGAGGATCTTCCCCGTGAGGTCGGTCAGGTCCTCCCACTTCTGAACCTGTTCCTCGGTGGGTGATGCCACGACGTCGAACTGTCCGGCGAGTTTCTCGTAGTCGGCTTTGCTCTCGAGTGCGTAGGTGGCGAGGACGAGGTCGGGCCGCAACTTGGCCACGGCTTCGACCGGCACGCCGTCGGTGTAGGTGATCGGTTCGGAGTTGGCGAGCAGGTCCTCCTGCCACGGGAAAGTGCCGCGTTCGCCGAACTGAGGGCTGGACACGAAGCCGACCGGTGTTTCACCCATGGCGAGCAGCACGTCGGTCCATTGCGGATCAAGGCTCACGATCCGCTGCGGGCGTTCGGTGATCTCGGTCGTGCCGAACACGTGCTCGATGGTGACCGGTGTGAACTCGCCCTCGCTGGTCGTCACGGTCGTCTTCGCGGCGGTCGACTCCGAGTCCGATCCACCACAACCGACCAGCAGAGCAGCGGCGACGGCCATGCCGACGCAGGAGCGCAGGAGGACTCGCGGCCGACCCTCTCCAGAACCGTTCCTCGCTACACCCATCATTGCAACCTTTCCTACTGTCTAGCGATAGGTAAACCTAACAAAGGTCCACCGTGGCGAACAAGAGCTCTCCATCTGACAGCAGCAAGCCATCCGCATCGGATATTCTCCGAACACCTGTTCGATACGATGGTGGACGTGTTCCAGCCCTCCCTGTTGGCTTGCGACCCACCGTCGTTCGATTCGAGCCTCGATGGGGTCGAGCGTGTCGATATCGGCTCGGGTGCCTGGATCGACGTGCTCCCGGGCTGGCTGTGCGGCGCGGACGTACTGTTCGAGAAACTGTCGGGCGACGCCCCCTGGACAGCTCGACGCCGCCGCATGTGGGATCGAGTGGTGGACGAGCCTCGCCTGTCCACCGGAGCATGGGAGGACCCACCCGAACTCGTCCGCGAGATGGCCACAGCCCTCGGTTCCCGATATGACATCGACCTGTCGGCCGTCTCGGCCAACCTCTACCGCGACGGACGGGACTCGGTCGCCTGGCACGGCGACACCCTCGGGAGACCCGTCCAGACCACCGTCGTCGCGATCGTGAGCCTCGGGTCGCAGCGGCGCTTCCTCGTGCGTCCCAAGGGCGGTGGGCCTTCGACGCGCTTCACCCCGAGCCACGGTGACCTGCTCGTCATGGGAGGCACTTGTCAACGCGCCTTCGACCACGCCGTCCCGAAGCAGGCGAACGCCGGCCCACGAATCAGCCTCATGTTCCGGGAACCCGGCGTCTTCTGACGGGCTGGCTCATTTCACGCCTCGTCCCATTCAAAGCCGTAGGGACGTCTCCGAGGAGGAGAGCCCATCGGGTGAAGCTACGTGCCCGAGATTCGTTTGTCCGTCGAGCGGCGGGTCCGGCGCGGGTGCTGGCGCTCATGAACATCGCGGCTATCGAGGGAGCCTTCGTGTTGGATCGTTCGTCGCGCACAACCGAGGCACTGGATGCGGTTGCCGAGACACTGACCGTCCTCGCCAGCGGGTTCTTGCCAGCACAAGGCCCACGGAGGACCCACCAGCGGACCCACCCACGCAGCGCGATCCGCCTGCGCGGTGATCACGACGGCGAGGTCGTCATCCAAGTCGTCCGGGCGGCAGGGGCCGTCACCATCGTCGAACTTGCTGCCGGGTCCGAATTGCAGGCGCCGCTGCTTTCCCTGGTCTCGAACCTGTCGACCGTCGCTCCCGCCTGATCCACGGATTCGGCCGTCGGTCCACCTCCGGTGCACTCCCTGTGCTCCTCCCCCGCTCGCGACACCGATGCGTCGACCACCGCCCCACACCAGCAGCGCAGGACAACCCGATGACCTCCAGGCACGGGGCTCAGGTCGAGGACTCGCCTGGCGCTCAGGAGAACCTGTGACCGGCAGTCGGGACACCACGCTTCGAACATGACCACCTCCTCGATGACGACACCCATGGTGACTGCCTTCGAGGAGAACGGCATGGTCCAATACCCACGGATTGGCTCTTGGACCATTGAGCCAATCCGTGGTCCACTTGGATACCGAGACACCAGGGAGGCGACCGAATGTCCGCGCAAGCCGAAACCGAACTTGCGACGATGCTGGCCGGATGGTCCGAACGCGGAGCGGGCACGTTGTCGCGTCGCCTCGCCGCAGCCCTTCGTGGCCTGATCGAAGGCGGATTGCTGGCCCCTGGATCGAGGCTCCCTTCGGAACGAAACCTCGCTGCCGATCTCGCCGTCAGCCGGGGGACCGTCACGGGCGCTCTGGACGAACTGCGAACGGCCGGCCTCCTTCGCTCCAGGACAGGTCAGGGCACCGAGGTCCAAGGGAGAGCCGGCACGGTGGACATCCCTCAGAGGCTCAACACGCACTTCCTCCAATCGTCGACCGTCATCGACCTGGCCATGGGTAACCCTCCCGACGCTTCGCACCTTCCGCCGATGACCCTCGACATCGGTGATCTGGTCGCGTTCGGGGCTGGTCCTGGCATCAACCCGCAAGGCTCACCGGTGCTCATCAATGCTGTCGTGGAGCACCGGCGCAGCGAAGGCCTACCCACGACCATCGACCAGGTCCACATCACGAACGGCTCACACCATGGGCTCTACCTGGTGGCGAACGCACTCATCGGACGAGGCGACCGCGTTGTGGTGGAGGACCCCGTCTACCCCGGCGCCCTCGACATCGTCGATCACCTGGGCGCTGAGCCTGTCGCGCTTCCCCGCGGGCTCGCCGGGCCGGACCCCCACCGGCTGGCGGCAGTGATGGCGGAGCACCGGCCCGCGTTGGTCTACCTCCAGGGCGGTGTGCACAACCCCGTCGGCACCGCTGCCTCCGCCACCCGTTGGAGACAGGTCGCCCGAGTTCTTGACGATCACCCCGAGGCGACCGTCGTGGAGGATCGCGCGCTCATCAGAATGACCGACCCCGGCGACCGACCGCCTCCACTGACCACGCTCTGCCGCCGCTCCACCGTCGTCACCCTGGAATCCATGGGCAAGGTGGGCTGGGCTGGTCTCCGAATCGGTTGGCTCATAGCTCCGCCGGCGATCGTGACCCGGACCGTGAGTCTCCGGGCCGTCACCGACCTCGGCACCGCCGTGCCAGCCCAGATCATCGCCGCACGCCTGCTACCGACCCTGGATGAACTCGCCGCGGAGCGCCGCCGAGTGCTGCGCAGCGCCGCACGACGCGTGGTCGCCCGGCTCGCCGAGGAAGTGGCCGACTGGCGCCTCGAGACACCCCGGGGTGGCTCCGCGCTCTGGATCGAACTGCCCGTACCCGACAGCAGACCGCTGGCGGAGGCGGCACGCCGCAACGGGGTCAAGATCGTCCCGGGCCACGTCGCCCGGATCGGTGACGCTCCGGATCCTCACATACGACTCTGCGTCGACCGACCGGACGCTGTCGTGGACGAGGGGATCAGTCGCCTGCTGATGGCGTGGCGCGAGCTACGCAGCCCGGGACCTTCCGCCATCGGCTGAGCCGACCGGTGCCGGAAACTCGCCGCGTCCCCTGCGTGCCGTCTCGAGGGGGACTTCGCATCGATTCCGTTCATCGAGCCGACCCGCCACGACTATGCCGCCGCTGCCGACCTGAGCGTGACGTGTCGTCGACGCGGGGTCCAGCTCGACTCGATCGATGCACTGATCGCGCAGCTATGCGTCGCGCATGACCTGACGCTGCTCACCGCCAACACAGATTTCGCGCACGCCGGTCGACACATCCCGTTGAAGCTCTGGGATCATTCGTGATCACGTCTTCGCGGCGGTTTCACCCGCTTGCGGGGCCCGTCCCTACGACCGCGACTGCGTCTTCCAGGTAACGCCACGCGACGTCAGGGTCCAGCCCCCCGCACAATGGGTGCAAGGCCAGCAGTCGGTGTTCCGCCAGAAGGTCACGTGCGCCCTCCGCGGTCACGATCCGGTGGGCTCCTTCGCTCGATCTCAACTCGTCGACGGTGGATGCGGAGGAGATGCTGGCAGTCCCGGAGACGGAGCCCGCCTCCTGATTCCACTGGTGGTACGCCACTGCGTCGACGAGCAGCGAAGGTCCGACCTCGTGCCATCCGGTGTCGACGTCGTCGGCCACGAAGACGCTGTAGGGCGCCTCGGGGGAAGGGAGTATGCAAAGGCCCGGTTCGTGCCCCGATTCCCGTGCAGCTGCCACGTAGGCGTCACGCAAGTTCGAACCGTTGGACTGGGCGAATAACCCGATCCCGTTGCGACCCGCTCGACGTGCGGCCGCCTCCGAAGCGCCACCCCAGGCGAGAAGGGTCGAGATGGGGCTCATCGGAGCCGGCGTCACCCTCGCCGGCGCCATCCCCACGCGGGCTTGCTCGAGAAGGCCGATCAACGTCTCCAGCTTCTCGTCCGCTATCCGGCCACGCCGGGAGAAGTCCACCCCGTACAGCTCGTACTCCACCGGCCTGTAACCGATGCCCAGCACGACCATCGCCCGGCCGCCGGACAGGTGATCGAGGGTGACGATGTCCTCGGCGAGCCGCACCGGGTCCTGTAGGGGAAGCAACGTGACGGCGATGACGATCGGTGTCCGTTCGGTTGCGGCTGCGATCGCACCTGCGAGAACGAACGGGGACGGCAGGTAGCCGTCGTCGGAGGCGTGGTGTTCGGACAGCACGATCGATGCGCAGCCGTGTGCGTCGACGTACCGGGCCATCTCGACAGCAGCGCGGTAACGGGACGCTCGGCCTGGCCCGTCGACGCCCGGGGTCCGCATGTCGAACCTGACGATGAACACTCAGACTCCGCGCAAGAACGACTGGTGGGCGGGCCGGATCACGGCGCCCACGGTAACCAGGCCGATCATTGCGGTCCGACGTCACGAGCGTCGTGTCGCGACGGCCTTCGGCCCGACCGGTTCGACGGCGACTACTCACGCGGCGGCGTGGCCTACCTATTTCGCGTAGGTCGGCCGGGCCCGATGATCCAGCCATGCGTTCAACAAGGATCTCACTCGCCGTCCTCCTTCTGAGCGGCGGCCTTCTCGTCGGCGCCTGCTCCAGCGATGACAGCGGCAAGGCTGACGGCTCCGCCAAACCGACCACTGCCACTGCCGCGCAGGGGGACACGGACGTGGAAGCAGCGCTCGAGGCCACCGCACCCGACGGGTCCGTGGAAGTCCCATCCGCCGACGGGGCGACGACGATCGCCGACTACTCGCAAGGTTCCAGCGGTTTCGAGCCCGCCGATCCGGACGAGCTCTCACAGATCCTGGCGCTGGTGGGCACCGACGCCGATGGCTACATCACCGACGACGCCGTGGTCGTGAACGCCAGCGAGGCGGACGCGTCCCTGTGGTGCAAGACGGCCGAGCAGCTCGGCATCGACACCTACACCCTGATCCCGGTCCGACCCGACGGTTCCGGCGTCGACTGCGGCTGACCCAGACCTACACGTTCCGAACACGAACACCCGAAGAGAGGGAACTCCCATGCAGAACAAGTCCCGCAAGCACGTCGCCACCGTTGTGACGCTCACAGCTCTGTCGCTCGGCACCCTCGTCGGCTGCGGTGCCGCTTCCGATAAGGCCACCGAGAAGCTGACCGAGAAGGCGATCGAGGCCCAGACGGGCGGAGACGTCGACATCGACACGAAGGGCGATGGCTCCTTCAAGCTCGAGACCGAGGACGGTTCGTTCGAGTCCGGCACCGGAAAGGTCCCTTCGTCCTGGCCCGACGACGTTCCGCTTCCGAAGGACATCCAGGTGCTCTCCGGTCAGACGACAGACACCAACGACGGAAAGCTCGTAGCGATCGTCGCCACGACGACGACTGCCGCCGACGAGCTACTCGCCGAGTTGAAGGAGGCGCTGTCGGGTTGGAAGATGAGCGGCGAGACCACGTCCACCGGAGGCGGCGCAACCATCACGGGCGCCCAGTGGGACACCGAAGGCCGCCGAGTCACCTTCGCAGCGACCACCACCGGTGAAGGGGAGACCAGCCTGACCATCGGACACACGACCATCAACTGACCCGATCACCGGCGACGGGCCACGCGCCCGCCATCATCGGGGGGTGATTCCCACCGATGACGGCGGTCGTTCCTGGCCCTTCGTCGGCCGTGACGACATGGTCGCCGAACTCGAACTGGCAACCTCGGATCCAAACGTCCGAGCCGTCGTCGTGACGGCACCGGCAGGAATCGGCAAGACGGGGCTCATGCGAGAGATCTCCGCACGCCTGGCGACCGCCCCGTTGTGGTTGCTGGCCTCCGAAGCTGCCTCATCGGTCCCGCTCGGAGCCCTTGCCGGGGCGGTGGAACTCGACGACCTCGATGCCGCGGGTTCGCTGCGCACCCTCGCGGCTGCCGTTGCATCACACGGTGGCCTCGTCGTCGTGGACGACGCCCCCCACCTCGACGCCCGAACCTCGGACCTGCTCCATCGTCTCGTCTCGGGGTCCAAGGCGAAGCTCATCGCCACGGCACGATCGACCGACCCCGTCCCCTCTTGGCTCGAATGGCTGTGGTTGGACGACAGGACCCGGCACGTCGCACTCGACCCGATCGCACCGGAAGCGATCGCCGAGCTGGTCTCCGCCGTCCTGCCCGGAGTCGACGAGGCTCGGTGGCCGGCGATCGCGGAGGGTCTCGGTGAGCGCACCGGAGGCAACGCACTTTTCCTGCGTGAGCTGCTGGTCGACATGGCGCGACGTGCAGTCGACGGAGGGCCACTCGAAGTCGGCTCGGAGGTTCCGCTTCCGCTGCGCCGAGTGCTCGACGCTCGGCTCCAGGTCGCCGGGGACTCCGTCGTCCAGGCCTTGAGGACCGTCGCGATCCTGGGTCCGGTGTCGCTCACGGTCATGGAGGCCGTCCTGGATTCGGCAGACATCGTCTCGGCGGAGAAGGGCGGTTGGTTGCACATCAGCTCGGACGCTCGTGCGATCGTCCGGCCCGCTCACCCGCTGTACGCCGAGACGAGCCTCGCCTCCTCCAGCGCCGCCGAACGGCGCGGCCTTACCAGGTCGGTCGCTGACGCCGTGCTCACCGATCCGGCTTCGACCCGTACCGAGCGGCTCGCTGCCGTGGCCGCACTCGTCGATGTCGGCGCCGAGCGGTCGATCGACGAGGTCGTCGACGCGGCCCGCACCGCGTTCTCCGCCCTCGATCACCGGCTCGCAGCTCGACTCGCCGAGGTCGCCGTCTCGGCCGGGGACCGGATCGAGGCTCGGCTCGTACTCGGCGCCGCACTGTCGGGTGCAGGCCGACCGGACGAAGCCGAGTCGGCTCTGCGGGACGCTCTGGCCGCTGCGCTCACCGACGAAGAACGAGTTCGCGGTGCCGGCCGCCTCTCGGTGCACCTGGTGGCTCACGGGGGCCGGGTGGCCGAGGCTTCCGCACTCCTCGACGCGATCGATCCTGAGATCACCGATCCGGTCGCACGCTCCTTCCTCGCAGCCGACCGGGCGAAGCTCGCTTCGATCCGCGGTGACCTGTCGGCGGTTGCTGCTCCGTCACCCGAGGACGACGAACTGACCCGCCTCAACGCCTCGATCGTGGGGGCGTACGCGCTCGCTATGGCCGGGGACGCCGACGGCAGTCGGTCCACTGTCGCCGAGGCGCTCCCGCTCGCCGAGAAGCACAGTGCAACGCTGCCGTGGTCGGCGGAGCTCGTGCGCTTCAGCAACCCGTTCGCTGCCCTGCTCGCCGACGGCCCTGTCACGGCTGTGACCGAGGCTCGGATCGGGCTCGCCGGTGGCGGTCCGGTCGCCGATGCCACCAGGGGCACGTGGAGGTTCCTGCACGGGTTCATGCTGACGGTCGCAGGGGTTCTCGATGCCGCGCAGGACGAGCTGGCCGAGGCAGCGGCGGAGCTCGACGGGCACGACCTGATCAGTGCCCGTCCGCTGGCGGTCGCTGCGCGGGCTTGGGCGGCCGCTCAGGCCGGTCGCGTCGGCATCGCGCGGGAACTGATCGACGGATCGCTCGCTGCTGCACAGCACGACGGGAGGGTCGCGGTCCAGGTCGCCGTGGCGGACGCCTGGTGCGACGTCGTGGAAACGGGCGAGTGCACGACGGCCGCCGAACGGAAGCTGCTCCGGGCCGCTCGCGACGCCGCCGACGGAGCCCAGATCCTGACTGCGGCCCTGGTCCTGCACCAGTTGGTCCGCCTCGGAGCAGTAGCGGCCGCCGTCGCGCCGCTCGAACAACTGAAGCGTTCGGCACCCGATTCCTGGCTCATGGATTTCGTCCTCCAGCGCGCCGGAGCCGAGCTCTCGGGCAATGACGCAGAGCTGAGACGTGCCGCCGCAGCCGCTCGCGATCGATGGCCCCTCGCCGAAGCCGAACTCCACGCAGCACGTCACAGCCGCGCGGCGGCAGCGAACGAGAACCCGCTCAGCGCCCGCTGTGCCTTCAATGCACTCCAAGTTGCGCGCCGTCTGGGGGCATCGACGCCGTGGACCCTCCTTCGGGTCGAGGATCCGCTCACCCAACGCGAACGGGAGGTGGCAGCGGCCGTTGCGGCCGGTGGCTCGAACCGCGAGGTCGCCGACGGGACCGGCGTCTCGGTCCGCACCGTGGAGAACCAGCTCCAGAGCGTCTACCGGAAACTGGGGATCTCCGGCCGCAAGGACCTGAACGAGCTGTTCCTCTGAACGCTGTCGTCGACGCTGGACATGACAGGTGGTGCTTCAGAACGCCAACCTGACGGGATGACCGGCACCCGACGACTCGTGCTCGCTTCGGCATCGCCAGTACGGCTCCGGGTGCTCCGGGAGGGCGGGTTCGACCCGGAGGTGATAGTCAGCGGAGTGGACGAGAGCGACGTGGTGGGCGCCACCTCGACCGTCGCCCGGGTTCTCGCCGAACGCAAGGCACGGGCAGTGGCGGACACCCTCGACGGTGGACCGGCGATCGTGATCGGCTGCGATTCGGTGCTCGACGTCGACGGCGAGACGAGAGGGAAGGCGGCGAACCTGGAGCAGGCACGGGACTGGTGGTCGTCGGTGGCAGGGCGTTCGGCGACCATCAACTCGGGCATGTGCGTCATCGACACCGCAAGCGGCCGCTCCGCTGCGGACGTGTCTTCGACGACGGTCCACTACGGCGTTCCCACAGCGGCGGAGATCGACGCCTACCTGGCGACCGGCGAACCGCTCGAGGTAGCCGGTGGCTTCACGATCGACGGCTACGCGGCGCCGTTCGTCGAACGGATCGACGGCGACCACGGAACGGTCCTCGGCCTGTCGTTGCCGCTCCTGCGCCGACTCCTCACATCGATCGACATCTCGATCACGGACCTATGGACAAGGCGCTGACATCTGTGGGCGGTCGTTAGATTCCGGTTCGTGCCATCGTTCCCACCGCTTCCGGCTCGGGTTCTGATCGCACCCACGAAGGAAGGAGCGGTCGCGTACGACCTCGACGCGCGTGAACTCCACGTCCTGAATCGAACGGGGGCGGCGGTCGCGGCGGCTTGTGCAGGAGGCGTCGATCGTGACGGGCAGATTGCGGAGTGGGCCTCACAGACCGGAGCGGATCCGAAGGTGATCGAAGCCGACGTCGACGCCGTTCTCGAGTCCTTCTCCGACCTCGGGATCACCGGGTCCAGACCCCCTCGGGAACTGTTCCTCGCCGAAGCCGCGGCGCCGCCAGGCTCGGTCACCTCGACCGACTCCTGGCTCGTCATTCCTGCAGCGGAGCACCGCATACGAATCGTCGGCGACGACCGCGATCTCATCGACACCATCGCGGCGCTGTTCGCGCTCCCTGCCCGGCATGGCCGCCCCGACAGCCATGTGGACGAGGACGAAGCGAGCGATGCCGAGCACGGGGCGTCGCCGTTCGAGGTCGACCCGGACCCCACGGCCGAGTTCCTGATTCGGCGGGCCGACGACGGCACGTATTCGCTAACGACCGACACGACTGTCAGCCTTCCGAACCCGACGGCCGTGCTTGACAACTTCATCGGCGCGTTCAACTACTTCGTCAGTCGGTCTGCGACGCACCCGATCCTGCACGCCGCTGCCCTCACCGATCCGCTCGGACGGGTCGTGCTTTTCCCGGCGGACCGCAACAAGGGCAAGTCGACTCTCACCGCTGCCCTCGTCCAGCGAGGCTGGACCTACCTGACCGACGAATCAGCCGCCATCGGCCCAGATGACCTTGCCGTCCTTCCGTGTGCCAAGCCCCTCACCCTCGACAGGGCGAGTCGGCGGGCCCTCGGGCTGAGAGAGGACGGGAGCGACGACGTGGCCCTCGCGGAAGTCGCGGCCGGGGCGGTCGCCTGGTCGGGTCCGGCTGGGGCGCCGGACCTGGTGATCCTCCCCAGCTTCGATCCCGAGAGCGAACCGGCGCGGGACCGAGTCACAGGCTCCGAAGCGATCGCGACCTTGGTCGAGAACACGCTGAACCTGTTCCTCGTCGGCTCGGACGGCCTCCGAGCCCTCGTGAGGGTCGCCGACAGGTCACCGGTTCACCGGATCACCTACCCCGACCGCGAGTCGGCGATCGCCCTCGTCGACCGGGTTCTGGCAGAGGTCTGAAGCGACAGGACCAGGGCCCTTCCAAATCAGAGCAAATACTCTGAAAAATCGGAGTTTTCACTCCGTTCTGGGTTATCGTCGGTACTCCGATACCGACCGTCACCCGGAGGCATGGTGCCCGACGAACAACTCCCACGACAGGGCATCGAGCGTCGCAAGGTCCTCATCGGTGCCGCGCTCACCGGCGCTGTCTGGACGGCCCCGACCGTGGTCAACACGATCCCGGCCGCTTGGGCGAGCGGATCGACGCTGAACGCCTCCGGATCGACGAAGGGCGTGTACGGCCCGTACCAGGTCTACAGCGGTCAGTCCGTCCAGTACACGCTCAGCGGTGGTGGAGGAGGCGGCGGAGGCAACGACGGCTACGACAGCGGCGACTCCACCCACGCCGGCGACGGGGGTCACGGCACGAAGCTGTCCGGGACGATCGCGAACCAGGGCGTCAACTACACGATCACCGTGTACGTCGGCGGTGGAGGCGGCGGTGCAACCACGACCTCACCTTGGGGTGGTGTCGGTGGGGGTATCCCGTCGGGTAGTCCAGGCGCGACCGGCGGCGGATCACAGGACGGACCAGGCTGGGGCGGTGCCGGTGGCGGTGGCGGTGCCTCGAGCGTGCTCGTGGGGTCTGTGAACAGCATCTACGTCGAGGCTCCGGGTGGCGGGGGCGGCGGCGGCACCGCCGACCGCAACGGGAACGGAGGCGGTGACGGCGGATCGAATCTGAGCGGGACGATCGCCGACGACACCGTTGTCGCCGGCAACAGTGGTGCAGCAGGGACCGGCTCATACCCGGGCGCGGGCGGCGGTGGCGGAGGGACCGGTTCGGGTGGCACCGGCGGGTCGTCCGGCTGGCCCGGCGACAGCAACGACGGTGGCAACGGAACCTCGACCTCGGGCGGTCAAGGCGGGATCGGCCAGAAGTACAGCGACAACTTCAGTGGCGCCGGTGGAGGAGGCGGAGGCGGCTACTTCGGCGGGGGCGGCGGGGGTGGCGGAGACGCCGGCGGAAGCAACGAGGACGGCGGTGGCGGTGGCGGCAGCGGATCTGCCGCCGTGCTGAACACGGGCAACTCCGCAACGGCCAGCCAAGGTTCGTCGGGCGGAGCCGGGAACGACACCGGTCAGGTTTCCCAGGCAGGTGCAGACGGGTCCTTCACCCTTCTCAACGTCTGACAGCCGATGACGGACAGCCGAGTCGTCCGTCCAACGTCCGGGACGGCGTCCACGGCAAAATGCCTCGCATGGGTCCGCTGCGTGAACTCTCCGGTTCGAGCCGCCGTCAGGTCGTAGTACTGACCGTCGGCGTGTTCGTGCTTCAACTGTTGTTCATCACGTCCTATGTCGGAGGTCTCGGCAAGCCATCTCCGAAGGCCCTCCCCGTCGGGGTCGTCGGCCCCGCCCCGGTCGTCGAGTTGATCAGGACCGAGGTCGCCAAGAAGACCGACGCCTTCGACTTCCGCGCCTATCCGAACGAGAAGGCCGCCAGGACAGCGATCGATCATCGGAAGATCTACGGGGCGATCGTCTTCGCCGCCGAAGGTCCGAACGAGGATCTCGTCATCATCAGCGAGGCTCCTTCGCCCTTCACCGGCCAGGCGATCCGAAAAGGAGTGGCCGCGATCGACGCGACCACGAAGCGGACCGCCAAGTTCGAGATCGTCCACCCGCTGCCGGAGGGCGACTCGGAGGGGTTGTCCCTCTTCTACCTGGTCGTCGGTTGGGTCGTCGGCGGCTACCTGCTCGGCACCGTCCTCGGCCTCGCACGAGGCACGGCACCAGGGTTCCGGCAGGTGTTCTGGCGGCTGGGCGTCTACGCGGGGTACGCGGTGCTGTCGGGAATGGGCGGCGCCTGGTTGATGCACGGGACACTCGACCTGTCGCCCGGTCGATGGTTCTCACTCGCGCTCGTCGGGGCGCTCTTGTCGTTCGCCGCTTCGTCGGCCACGGGCGCGTTCCAGAGCTTGATCGGCGACATCGGAACCGCGTTGGCGATCCTGTTGTTCGTCGTGCTCGGCAACCCGTCCTCGGGAGGCCCGTTCACCCAGGAGTTCCTGGGCGGGATCTGGCGTTGGGTCGGACCTTGGCTACCGCCCGGCGCCGGCGTCGAGGCAGGCCGGTCTGTCACGTACTTCGACGGCTACGGCGCCGCGCCTCACGTGTGGGTCCTGGTGGGCTGGTCGGTCTTCGGCGTGGCCGTAGCCGCGGCGCTCGCCATGAGGCGAGATCCGCACGGGGAGACCCCGGTCCCGGCCTGACGCTGGATTCCATCCGCCGCGGCGGCCATCACGAATCCGTGCCGGTGACCGTCCGTATGCTCGGGCCATGGGCCGCCTTGGCGAGGTAGCGGACGACGCCGCGGGTTCCGACGACCGGCTGCCGGCGGTCCGGGAGTTGCGGATCGCCCCGGTGATGACCGGCGGGACGAGCCTCGCTGTGTGGATGGGTGGGGCGACCGCCGAGCTCTACGCGATGTACCGGTCCGCTCCCGTGCCACCCGGCCCCACGACCCCGTTGGGTGATCGGCCGACGGTCAGCGCCATCTACCGGCGACTTCTCGACCTGACCCGGACCACACCGGTCATCGACGTGATCACCGGCACGAGCGCCGGTGGCCTCAACGGCACCCTGCTCGCTACGGCGGTGTTCAACGACATCTCCACGGAGACCTTCGCCGGCTCCCGGGACGTGTGGATGCAGACCGCCGACATCGGCAACCTCACCCGCTCCACCGACGAGGCGAACCCACCGTCGCTGTTGCGTGGCGACGACTACTTCACGGTGCAAGTACGTGACGTCCTCCAGCGGTGGTGGCGAAGGCCGGGTGCCGATGCCCGAGAGTCCCGCAATCGGGTCGACCTGCTCACGACGTTCACGAGCCTCACCCCGCTTCCGGTCGCCCGGATCGACGACTTCGACGAGGCGCTCAACGAGACGACCCACGCCGGAACGCTCCGGTTCGAGCCGGACCACTTCCGGGCCACTGAGGAACCGGAGGCCGGTTCGAAGGAACGATCCGCCACGATGTGCCTGAAGCTCGCCGTCGCGTCACGGACCTCGGCGAGCATCCCGGGAGTGTTCGAGCCGAGCTTCCTGGCCGGTACCGACGACGACGCAGACGCTTCCCACCCGAACCTGGACGAGCACCTCCCGGTCTCCTGGCGGGGTGCCAGCCGTTGGGCGGTGGACGGCGGGGTCGTCGTGAACCTGCCGCTGCGCTACGTGCCGGACCGCGTGTTCGAACAGCCGGCACGGGACCAGGTACGTCGGGTGATCGCGTACGTGTCACCGACCCCCAGCAGCGACCGCGCACTGACCAGCGACGTCGCCGACACGATGCCGTCGATCATCAGCAGCGTCATGTCGATCGGGACGGCCCCTCGAGCCGAGGGGATCAGCCGCGATGTCGACACGATCCGTCGCCACAACGAGACGGTCCGCCACCAGCAGGCGGCACGACGTTCGTTGAGCGCGCTCGTCGGTCCCGGGACGACACTCGAACCAAGCCTGCTCCGGCGCTTCAAGGAACGCCGTGCCGAACTGTCGGTCAACCTGGTCCTCGACCGGCTTCGCCCCCAGCAACCGAAGGGCGTGGACGAGGAGAGGCTTCGGTCGGCACTGCTGCGAGCACGGGTCGCTCTCACACCCGACGACCCGAACCTCGACGATCCCAACCTGCGCTGGCGTTGGGGTGTGGCACCCGTCGAGGAGGCCGCTTCGACCGCGCTCGGGCTCATCTCCCGCGGCGTCGACCTGCTCAACATCCCCCTGCCGGACAAGCCGGCGATCGAGATGGGCCAGATGGACGTCGCCAGGGTGCGCGTCCACGCCCAGATGAAGCGTCTGAGCAGCATCCGGGACCAGGACGAGGTCCATTGGCGACAAGCACTGGACGGCTGGAGCGCGGACGATGACGCTGCGCTTCAGACGCGGTGCGTCGCCGCGTACGAGAAGTGGCCGAACCTGTCCGACGCCACTGCACGTGAAGCGGCGTTCGCCACGCTCGCCGACGCTCACCTGGAGATCGTCAGGGCGTTGATCAGCGCAGCTGCGCTCATCGGCCCGATGTGTGCGACGGTCATCGCTCGCCTCGAAGGAGCGGGCGGCGGCGAGGCCCTCCGTTACCTGAACCTGGCCGGGGATCTGTGGGACGAGCTCAACGCCCTGATGCCGAGCCTCGTCGACGACCGGCCCGAGGTGACGACCGAGGAGGTGGCGACCGCCGCATGGCTGAAGGTCTGCGGGAGTGCCGGAGCGATCGAGCTCTCTAAAAACACCGCTTCGGACGCCACCGTCCTGTGGGACCAGGCAACCACGACCTCCAACCCCGGCACATCAGGCGGATCGGGCGAACAGGGAGCAGCCTCATCGGAACCGGCACCGAACTCGCAGGCCCCGAACACCCTCGAACGGGAAGTCCGGACCCGACTGCTCGTCGCCCACGTCGCCGCCACGGCCCTGTTCGTCGAGGTCACGACACGCGAGCAACCTGCGGAGATCATCCAGGTGAGCTGGAACGCCGACAACCAGCTCGACCCGACGCGGACACCCGACGAGAAACTCGCCGGCACCGAACTGGCCCGACTCGGGGCGTTCCTCAAACCGTCCTGGCGGGCGAACGACTGGTTCTGGGGCCGGATGGACGGTGCCGCCAGGATCGCCAGGTTGCTCGTCGACCCGCGCCGACTCTGGGAATGCCGGGTGTCGTCGGCCGATCTACGCATCGCGTTCGGGCTTTCCGACCCGCTCACCGGCGATGGTCGAGCCGGTCCGATCGCTGAGGAGTTGGCGTTCCTCGACGAGCCGGTCGAGAGGGCCAGTGTTCCGACCAACCTGCCGAAGCTGACTGCACACGTCACCGAGATGCTCCAGCTCGCGATCGCACGCGAGGAACTGCCGCGAGTGGCCGAGGCGATCAACCGATCCGCCGATGAAGGTGGCAACGAGCGGGCGAGCCGCCCGTTCCTGCGAGCGGTCGACGGCACGGACTTCGGCACAGCGGACGCCGAGGCGATCAAGGGGCTGGTCCGTGAGCTCCGAATAGGTGACGAGACCACAGCCACCGAGGCCGGTTCGAACCTGATGGTGAGAACGGTGACGAGATTGGCCTCGGTTGCCACGAACGCCTTGTCCGGTAACCGTGCAGGCGCGGCACCGCTCTCCGGGGTCCTGAAGGGTGTGCGCCTCCCCCTCCAGGCGCTCAGCGCGATGGTCGGGGTCCTCACCCGGAGCTCGCCGCTGGCACGTGGTCTGACGTCGGCGATCCTCGCAACGTGCGGCGCTGTCCTCGCGCTGCGCCTTAGCGGCTTCGACGTGTCGGGTCTCGTCGTCGCCTTCGCGGGCGTCCTGTTCGTCGGGTCGTTCGTGCTCGCCCTGTGGCGCATGGGCTCCAGGCGGCGTGCGATCGTGCTCGGCGCTGCGGGAGTTGTGGTCGCGTTGGCCCTTCTCGGCCGGGGCGCCGACGCGCTGTTGTTCACGAACCGCGATGAGGACCTGTGGTGGAAGCGGTGGTTCTTCCTGAACAAGCGCTGGGGCGTGAACCTTGCTGCGGTCCTGGCGGGAATCGTGGCGATGATTGCCGCCGCACGGCACGTCCTGCGCAGCCGTCAGATCGGTCCGGCGTTCGACCTTCAGCGCAAGCGGTACCCGTCGATTCCGGATTCGGACTGGGACGTGCAGGAAGCGCTCGAGCGCAAGCGCGGCGTCCGCCAACTGGCAGGGGCACTTGGCGGCCTGGTCATCCTGGCTGCCGGGGCGTTGTTCCTGGCAGAGCCGCTGCTGACCGGCAGGAGAGACGACGACTCGATCCTCGGCCGGGTCAAGGACGCAGTCGCGGATGCGGCCGACTGGCTCGCCCACCCACCGTTCTGGTTGCTGCTCGTCGTACTCGCAGGCATCGGAGCACTCCTCGGAGTCGGCCGAGACCTGGCCCAGAAGTGGTGGAAGTACGAAGCCCCTCCCCCGCCGTCCCGGTCGCGTACCTGATCAGCTCTCCCGAGGCTGAGTGCGACGGTCGATGGCGAGGGTCTTGTCCCGGCGGTTGTGACCACGGATGATCTCGATGTCGCGCATCGGCACACCGAGGTGTCGGGCGACGAGCTTGCGCACCGCTTGGTTGGCGGCGTCGTCGACGGGTGCCGCTGTTGTTCGCACGATCAGGCGTCCGGCTCGTTCCTCACCGACCTCGTTCCTGCTGGCGCGCGGGACCACCCTGATCTCCAGTAGTTCGACCTCAGGTCGTGCCATGGCAATCCCGCTCCCCCGAACCCCGATATTCAAGGACCTTCACCCAACCTCAGTTCGAGGCAGCCAGCAACTCGTCGAGCTGCGCGAAGGTCTCCTCCATGGCTTCGGCCGCTCCGGTTCCGGCAGCGTCGAGCGCTGCCTTGGACGGGTAGACCTCGCTCACCACGACGAGCGTCCGCCCCTCGCTTTCCTCGAAAGTGACCGTCGTGACCGAACCGTCCTCCCCATCCTCTTCGTTGCTCCAGACGATTCGGGAAGTCGGCGTCACCTCGATGTAGCGCCCGAAGAACTCCGCTCCGCCACCGAAGTCGAGCCGGTAGGAGCCACCCGTGCGCACGTCCATCTCACAGGCCTGCAAGGTCATGCCCATCGACTTCGGCACCCACCAGCGGCGGAACAACTCGGGATTCGACCAGGCCTCGAACACGATGGCTGCCGGGGCATCGAACCATCGGGTCACGACGACCTCGCGGTCCGATGTTCGTTCCACCTTCGTGCGTCGCACTCCGGTCGGTTCTGCGGTCGTCTCGTCCATGTTCATTTCTCCTCGTTCTTGAGTTCTTCGATGAGTTCGTCCAGTTCGCGGAACCGTTCGTCCCAGAGCCGGCGGTAGCCGTCGACCCACGCGGTGACCTCGTCGAGGCGGCGCGCACCGATCCGGCAGTAGCGCACACGGCCGACCTTCTCGGTCTCCACGAGGCCGGCCCGTTCGAGAACCCCGACGTGCTTCCTCATCCCGGTGAGGGTCATGTCGAACCGCTCGGCGAGGTCGGAGATCGAGGCATCAGACCGGCCGAGTTGTTCGAGCACGCCACGCCGGGTGCCGTCGGCCAGCGCAGCGAACGATGCGTCGAGCGGATCCGCTGCCTCCAAATACTGAACCATGTAGTTCAGTATTACCCCAGAGCGCCGAGACCGCAACACCAGTCCTCTGAACCCGCGCGGTAGTCGAAACAACACGGTCGCCGAACCCGCACCGGTCGTTGAGCTTGTCGAAACGACGAACCGACCGGTTGCCACTCCGACGGAGCAGGGCCATCATCGAATGACCGACCGATACGCCCGAGAGCCAGGAGAAACGTCATGAGCGATGCGAAGGACTGGAACGCTCAGATCATCGAGGAGTTCCGTGCGAACGGCGGCAAGGTCGGAGGGGCCTTCGAGGGCGCTCCTATCCTGCTGCTGCACTCGACCGGGGCGAAGTCCGGCGCAGAACGGATCAACCCGATGATGTACCAGGACCTCGGCGACGGACGAGTAGCCGTGTTCGCGTCGAAGGCGGGTGCGGACACGAACCCCGACTGGTACCACAACGTCGTCGCCCACCCGGACGTGTCCGCGGAGATCGGCAGCGACACCCGACCCTTCCGGGCGACGGTCGCATCCGAGGCCGATCGGGAGCCGATCTGGACCAAGCAGAAGGCCGACTACCCGGGCTTCGCCGACTACGAGGCGAAGACCAGCCGGGTCATCCCCGTCGTCATCCTCGACCCGCTCACGCCGTAGCGGCGTCGAGATCGAGGTGGGGAAGGCGTCGGTCGAGCCACTTCGGCAGTTCCCAGTTCCGGTGTCCCAGCAACGTCATCGTCGCCGGGACGAGTATGAGCCGCACGACCGTCGCGTCGATCGCGATCGCCGTCGCGAGACCGAGGCCGAGCATCTTGAGCATCGGGTCCGAGTCGAACACGAACCCGCCGAACACGGCGATCATGATCAACGCGGCCGAAGTGATTACACGGGCACTGCCGGCGACACCGGAGATGATCGCCGCCCGGTTGTCACCGGTGGCCACGTAGTCCTCACGGATCCGTGACAGCAGGAACACCTCGTAGTCCA
>JAGQSN010000147.1 GCA_020439555.1 Acidimicrobiales bacterium
CGTTGGAGTCCATCACCCGGTCCACGACGGCCTGATGCGCGCCGAACACACCCGTCGACCGCAGGAGTCCGTCGACGAGGGTCGTCTTTCCGTGGTCGACGTGGGCGACGAGGGCGACGTTGCGAAGCGCGCTGAACGACAAGTGAGACCTTCCGACGGGTCGAGGTGCGGTGCCCGCCGGTCAGGGTCGGGACGAGGGACCGTTCATGATCCCCTCTACCGTCGCTCGGATGCGAACCGACCGGTCAGGACCGGGCGGTCCGGACGCTCAGTTCCAGCCGTCGGAGTCCTGGGTGGCTGCTTCGGCCATGCACCAGGACGCGTGGTCGTGTCCTGGTAGCGCATCGCACTCCGGACACGGTTGCGAGTCCGCTCGGTCGAGGAGATCGTTGAACGACGGCTCGGACGATCGCTTGAGCGAACGCGCTTCTTCATAACGGCGATGACGACCCTTTTTCACGGGCCACGCTCCACAAGAAGATGAAGGAATCCGAACGACGAGTGTAGCGAACGGGGACGCCCTTCCCCCACCGCGGGCTTCGTACCAGCTCAGACGGGTCGATCGGCGCCTACGTACCCCCGACCTGCCTAACCTGCGGCGATGACCGATCCTGCACCGTGGTGGAAGACAGCCGTCGTCTACCAGATCTACCCCCGCTCGTTCGCCGACTCGAACGGAGACGGAATCGGTGACCTGCGCGGGATCATCGATCGGCTGGACCACCTCCAATGGCTAGGCGTCGACGCGATCTGGCTGTCGCCGTTCTACCCGTCCCCGATGGCCGACTTCGGTTACGACGTCAGCGACTACTGCGACGTGGACCCGGTCTTCGGGAACCTCGACGACTTCGACGCACTGGTGGACGCGTGCCATACCCGGGGACTCCGGGTCGTCATCGACTGGGTTCCGAACCACACCTCGGACCAGCACCCGTGGTTCCAGGCGTCTCGTTCGTCCAAGGACGATCCGAAGCGCGACTGGTACGTATGGCGGCCCCGCAACCCCGACGGTTCCCCGCCCAACAACTGGGTCACGAGTTGGAGCGAGGACGGCGCACCGGCGTGGACCATCGACCCCGTCACCGACGAGTGGTACCTCCACCTGTTCCTCCCGCAGCAGCCCGATCTCAACTGGCGAAACCCGGGAGTGGTCGAGGCGATGCACGACGTTCTCCGGTTCTGGCTGGATCGCGGGGTCGACGGGTTCCGCATGGACGTCATCCACCTGATCGGCAAGGCCGAAGACCTCGCCGACGATCCCGAGGAGTTCCTGCCTCTGCCCCACGTCGTCCTGAACCACGAGCCGTCCTGCCTGCCGCTCGTGGAGGGGATCCGTTCGGTCCTCGACGAGTACGACGGGGACCGGATGATGGTCGGTGAGATCGGTCTGCTCGACACTTCGATGGTCGCCGACTACTACGTCGACGGACGCGGAATGCAGCTCGCGTTCAACTTTCCGCCGCTGTATGCCCCGTGGGACACCCTGTTCTGGCGGCCGAACATCGACGCCGTAGCAACCCACATCGAACCGAAGGGATGGCCGGCCTGGGTGCTCGGCAACCACGACAACCCCAGGCAGGCGACCCGCTACGGCTCCGAGGAGCGCAGCCGCGCCGCGGCCTTCCTCCTGCTCGGCCTGCGTGGCACCCCGTTCCTGTACGCAGGTGAGGAACTCGGCCTCGCCGACGCCGAGGTGCCGGCCGAGCGGGTCGTCGACCCAGGTGGCCGTGACGGTTGCCGTGCGCCCATTCCGTGGGACTCGTCGGACGATCACGGTTGGGGTCCAGACCCCTGGCTGCCGTGGCCACCGGAAATCGACCTCCGCAACGTCGCCGCGCAGGTGGACGATCCGGCCTCGATCGCGAACCTCTACCGCCGGCTTCTCGCCGCGCGCCGCAGCTCCGCAGCGTTGCAGGTGGGGTCACAGGCGATGCTCGACAGCCCCGACTCCGTCCTCGGCTGGGACCGGGCCGAAGGACCGGAACGCTTCCGGTTCCTCGTGAACCTCGGTCCGGACGAGGCGGACGTCAGCTCGCTGGTCAATGGCTGGGAGGTTCTCGTCGACTCGCTGGAAACGGACCATGGACCCGCTCCCGACACGGTCCTGAGCGCCGACCACGCGATGCTGCTGCGTCCCGCCGCCGGCTGATCGGCCGGACCTCCGTCTCTCGGATCGGCGAAGTTCGCTTCACCTTGCGGTGCGGGGTTCCAGGAGCAGGTTGCCCTTTCCGTCGAACGCGAGGGATGCCTCACCTGCGACGAGACGGCGGATCGGATCACCGACCAGTTCGGCGCGCCAGCCGTCGAGGAGTCGTGCATCCTCTGCCCCGGCGAGCAGAGCTTCGATGTCGGACCGGGTCGCCACCATCGACGTCTCTATGGACATGTCCCGGGCCAGTTGGCCCACCCAGGCGGCGACGAGGGACACCGCAGGGCGGAGGCGACGGTCGAGTTCGTGACTGGGTTGCGCGACACGAGGAGGTTCACGGTCACGACCTTCCGCGACGGCCTCGAGCAGGCCTTCCCCGACGCTTCCACGGGCGTGGCGTTCGTCGACCCCACGGATCCTTGCGAGTTCGCCCAGGGTTTTCGGCCGCCGTTGAGCGACACCGACCACGGCGAGGTCGGACAGGACGAAACGGACCGGCTGGTCCAGCGATGCAGCGCGGCGTTCCCGCCAGGCGGCCACGGATCTGGCGACGGCTGCGGCCTCACCGCGTAACGACCGTGCCTCCTTGATCCGGGACCACGCATCCTCGGGGTCCCGGGCAACGAAGCCCCGACGTCGGAGGAGTTCGCACTCGCCGGTCGCCCAGTCCAATCGACCGCGTTCGGTCAACTCTCCGATGAGATCCTCCCGGAGAGAGAGCAGATACTCGACGTCGTTGGCGGCATAGGCACGTTGATCTGCCCCGAGCGGGCGCCTGAGCCAGTCCGTCAGGCGGTCACCCTTGGGCAGGTGGGTGCCGTAGAAGCGGTCGACGAGGTTCGCCAACGACGGCAGCGAGTGGCCGACGAAAGCAGCCGCGATCTGCGTGTCGAAGAGCTCACGCGGAAGCGTGTCGCAAGCGAGCTGCAACACCTCCAGATCCTGGCTCGCGGCGTGCATGACGACTACCGCAGGCCCCTCCAACGCAGCGGCGAGCGGGGCGATGTCGATGGCGAGAGGATCGACGAGCACCACTTCGCCGTCCCAGGCGATCTGCACGAGCGCCAGCTTGGGGTAGTACGTCTTCTCGCGGTGGAACTCGGTGTCGACGCCGAAGACGTCGGTGGAACTCAGCGCTTCGACGAGTTCCGTGAGGTCGTCGTCGGTATCGATCCAGCGGTGCGAAGCGGTGGGGGAATCGCTCGCGCCGGACCTCACGCGCCTCGGGCGCCGGGTTCAGCGCCCGTGACGACAGGGTTGCCCGCCTCGACCCAGGCCATCGTCCCGCCGGCGATGTTGACGGCGTCGACGCCCTGGGCACGGAGGATCTCCGCGGCCTTGCGGCTACGTCCACCCGCTTTGCAGATGACCAGAACTTCGCCCGACGCGGGGAATTCGGCGACCCTGTCGGCGACCTCGCCGAGTGGAATCAGCGGCGCACCCGGCACGTGACCTGCGACGTACTCGTCGGGTTCGCGCACGTCGAACACCGGTGTCCCGGCGAGATGGCGACGAGCCGCCTCCGCGATGTCGATCTCGGGCACGTCCACTGCTTGCTCCACTCGTCTCGGGTGCTTGCGGGTAGGCACGGACGGCGAGACGCGATGTTCCCGCGCCGATTCCTCCCGCAGCCGATGGTAGTCCGCGCTGACCCGGAGGACGCCCTTGTGTCCCCAACGGTGGAAGCATCAGGCGATGCCGCCGTAGGTGGCCTTCACTCCCCTGCTTTCTCCGTGATCGGCAACAGCGGCGCGAAGGTCGGTGAGGAACTGGTCGACGATCTTCGCGTGGAACGGGGAGACCATCAGGTGTAGGCCGCCCTGCTGCCGGTCGAGGTTCCAGCCACGATCGTCCATCACGTCCCCGACCGCGTCCATGTCCAGCGAGTCGGATCCAAACTCGAACAACGACAGGTCCGGTTCGTGGGTGACGCGCAGCCCGTCGATCGCCTCGATACCGCTCCGGAACCGATCGGTCGTCTCTGCGACGAGTCCGGCGAGTCGCATGTAACCGTCGACGCCGAGGTGATTGATCGCCGCCCAGGCACCGGCGATCGGAGCAGCCGAACGGGTCCCGGCGGTGGTGCCGGAGGCGTACAGGCCACCCGGCCACGAGTCGTACCAGAAGAACTGGTGCTGGAGGAGTTCGCGGCTGCGATACAGGACGACCGAGGCGCCCTTGAACGCGTAGCCGTACTTGTGGATGTCGGCGGAGATCGACGTGACGCCCGGAACCCGGAAGTCCCAAGGCGGCACGTCCTTACCCAGCCGTTCCCACCAAGGGAGAAGCCAACCGCCGAGGCATGCGTCCGTGTGGAACAGGATCCCCTTCTCAGCTGCGACAGCGGCGAGGTCCTCGATCGGGTCGATCACGCCGTACGGGTAGCAGGGCGCCGAACCGACGAGCAGACCCGTCCTCTCGTCGACCGCGTCCGCGGTCGCGTCGACGTCGGCCCTGCCGTCGGGACCGACCGGGATCAGGCGCAGTTCGATGTCGAGGTACTTGCAGGCCTTTGCGAACGCGGGGTGGACGGTCTCGGGCGCAACGACGGTGGGCTCCGCGATCCCACGCACCTGGCGGTTGTGGTCACGCGCCACCTGTACGGCGAGGAAGATGCTCTCGGTCCCGCCGGAACTCAGCGAGCCGGCATTGGGTGCCGTTCCGAGCAGGTCCGCCGCCATGGCGATCACGTCGAGTTCCATCTGCAGGACGCTCGGGTACTTGAAGGGGTTGAGCGCGTTGTCGTGGAGGAACTTCACGCCGACCTGCTCGAGGAGTTCCTCGTGGACGTGGTCCCCGACGTTGTAGACGAGGCTGAATGCTCGACCCCCTCGCCAGTCGATGTCGGCCGCGTGGGCCTGCTCGATCATCGACAGGAGTTCCGTGGCGGACCTGCCGTGTTCGGGGATCGTGGCGCCTTCGCTCATGGACTACGACGCTAACGCGCATCCGGCCCCAAACCCGAGCGGAACCTCATGTTTGTGGTGACACCCGTCCGCCGGGCTGGGCAATCGGGGCTCAGAACTGTTCGAAGTTCCGGCGCAGCTCCCAGTCGGTCACCGCACGGTTGAACGACGCCCACTCCTGGACGGCGGTGTTCAACAAGTGGTGCTGAACCTCCTCGCCGAAGGCCCAACGGGCGACCTCGGACTCACGGAACAGGTCGATCGCCTCGATCAGGGTCGAAGGGATGTGCTCGACGTCGGGGTCCACATACGCGTTACCCACGAACGGTTCACCCGGGTCGAGTTCGTGCTCGATCCCCCAGAGACCTGCTGCCACGACACCGGCGAAGGCCAGATAGCTGTTCACGTCCGCCCCGGGGATCCGTGACTCGACCCGGTAGCCCTGGCCGTGGCCGACCAGCCGCAACCCACAGGTGCGGTTGTCCATCCCCCACGCGACCGCTGTGGGTGCCCACGAGTCGGGCTGGAAGCGCTTGTAGGAGTTGACCGTCGGAGCGAACAGCAGCGTCAGTTCACGCGACGCGTGCACCAGACCACCGAGCCAGTGACGGAACGCCGTGGACATGTTGTGCGGCTGGGTCTCGTCCCACATCAAGGATCGTTCGCCGGCGCGGTCCCAGAGACTCGAGTGGACATGACAGGACGAGCCGACCTCCTCAGCGTTCCACTTGGCCATGAACGTGACCGCACGTCCGTGCTGGTCCGCGATCTCCTTCGCCGCGTGCTTGTAGATCGTGTTGCGGTCCGCCATCTCCACAGCGTCCGCGTAGACCAGGTTGATCTCGTGCTGCCCCTTGCCGGCCTCCCCCTTGGAGAACTCGACGGGAACACCCGCGGCGTGGATGCCCCTGCGGATGTCACCGATCACGTACTCGTCACGGGTCGTCTGGAGCAGGTGGTAGTCCTCGATCACGTCCGAATGGGGGACGAGATCCCGGTAGCCCTTACCGGCGGCCTCGGCGAACGAGTCCTTGAACATGAAGAACTCGAGTTCGGCACCGATCTTCACCGTGAAGCCCGCGTCGGCCGCCTTCTCGACGACGCTCTGGAGGATCCTGCGGGGCGACACCTCGATCAGCGCGCCATGCCCCTCCTCGACGAGGTCGCAGAGCACCAGGGCCGTGCGGTCCAACCACGGCAGGATCCGGATCGTCGAAAGATCCGGCCGCGCCGAGAAGTCCCCGTAGCCCTTCTCCCAGTTGAACGCCCGATAGCCGGGAAGCGGGGTCATCTCGACGTCGACCGCCAGCAGGTAGTTGCACGCTTCGATCGAGCCCTGGGCGACGGTGTTCAGGAAGAAGTCCGCCATCACCCGCTTGCCGACCAGGCGACCCTGGTTGTCGGGGAACGCGACGAGGACGGTCTCGATGGATCCGTCCCCGATCATCGCCGCGAGTTCGTCGAGGGTGACAGTCACCCGGTCCATGTGGTCCTCCGGTTCGTCGGGGCGGTCACCTGGATCAGGCGACAGGCTGGCTGGTGGTAACGGATCACTCCGGTGTCGTGTAGGCGGCGGTGATACCGCCGTCGATCAGGAGGGACTGACCCGTCATGTAGCTCGACTCGTCCGACGCCAGGAACAGCGCACCGTTCACCATCTCCTCGGCCTCGCCGAAGCGACCCATCGGAATGTGCACGAGGCGGCGCTGGCGCTTCTCCTCGTCACTCAGGTACTTGGCGAGCAGCGGCGTGAGAACCGGTCCGGGACAGAGGGCGTTGGCCCTGATGCCTTGACGGGCGTAGATGACCGCGATCTCGCGGGTCATCGACAGCACGGCGCCCTTCGACGTCGTGTAGGCGAGCTGCGGCGTCGCTGCACCGAGGTGGGCGACGAACGACGCGACGTTGATGATCGAACCACCACCCCCCTCGAGCATCGCCGGAATCGCGGCCTTGCAGCAGAGCCAGAGCCCCTTGACGTTCACGTCCATCGTGAGCTCCCAGGTCGCCTCCGGGGTGCTCACTGCGTCGTCGTCGTCACCGAGGCTGACGCCGGCGTTGTTGTAGAGGACGTTGATGCCCCCGAGATCCGAAACGGTTCGCTCTACGGCTGCGGTCACGGCAGCGAAGTCGCGGACGTCGGCAGCGACGGTGATCGCACGACCACCGGCGTCGGTGATCTCCGAGACCACCTCGGCGTGCTCGTCCACGTCGACGACGGCCACCGCCGCACCCTCGGCCGCGAATCGCAGGGCGGCGACACGCCCCATCCCACCACCGGCACCGGTGATCAGCGCGACCTTTCCATCCAAGCGACCCATCGAGCCTCCCATTTCGTCGGGGCCTTCGAGGCCCGCTGAACAGTCCTCGTATGATGCACCGCGCGAGGGCGCCGCCTGCCATCCGAGGCGTGCGGGCCTTTGCCACGGGAGGATGGCGATGGCCGAGCAACTGATCATCAGCGGTGTCCGCACCGACGCGGCGGACGGGGCGACGTTCACCGTGACCGAACCGGGAACGGGACGCCCCCTCGCCGAGGTGGCTCAGGCCGGACCGGTGGACGTCGACAGGGCGCTCGCGGCAGCGGCGGCTGCCTTCGCCGACGGGCGGGGGGCCTGGGCGCGCACCAGCGCGACCGAACGCGGTCGGGTGCTGCTTCGGGTCGCCGAACTGTTACGTGAACGTGAGGACCTGCTCGCGACCGCCGAGGCGAGGGGTGCCGGTCACCCCATCGGTGACGCCCGTTGGGAGGTCGGCGCGGCCGCCGGCACCTTCGAGTACTACGCAGGCGCAGCGAACAAGCACTTCGGATCCGTGGTCCCCGTCCAGGACGCGGGCCTCGACGTCGTACTGCGCGAACCGGTCGGGCCGGTGGGCCTGATCGTGCCGTGGAACTTCCCGC
>JAGQSN010000148.1 GCA_020439555.1 Acidimicrobiales bacterium
AGCGACGAGTACCAGGCCTTCGCCCTCGGCGAAGCCGAACTGGCAGCCTCGACCGCTTCCCTGGCCTGAGGCCGTCCACCCCGACCTCTGCGGGCCCGGCCATTCACCTGGCCGGGCCCGATCGCGCCCGGGGTAGGGTCGCGCCCATGTCCGCAGCCCCACAGACCCGCTGATGCCACGATTCGGAACGGTTCTCACCGCGATGGTGACGCCGTTCACCGCCGACGGCTCGCTCGACACCAAGGCGGCCGCAGAACTGGCCCGCTGGCTGGTCGAGCACGGCAATGACGGCATCGTCGTCGCCGGTACGACTGGAGAGAGCCCCGTCCTCACCGACGAGGAACGGATCGAACTGTTCCGAGTCGTCCGCGGCGCCGTCGACGTGCCGATCGTCGCCGGGGCCACTACAAACGACACCGCGCACAGCATCGAGATGACGAAGGCCGCATCGGCGGCCGGAGTCGACGCGATCCTCGCCGTCGTCCCCTACTACAACAAGCCGACCCAGGCCGGCCTCGAAGCCCACTTCCGCGCGGTTGCCGCGGCGTCGGACCTGCCGGTGATGCTCTACGACGTACCGGGCCGTACCGGACGTCCCCTCGCGACCGACACCATCGTGCGGTTGGCGAACGACGTGCCCACGATCGTCGCCCTCAAGGACGCCGGCGGTCACCCGGAACGAACCGCCCGCCTCCTCGCCCAGGTGCCGGCAGGCTTCGAGGTCTACTCGGGAGACGAGCCGCTGAGCCTCGGTTTCGCCGCGTACGGCGCGGTCGGTGTCGTCGGTGTCGCCTCGCACTGGTCGGCCCCGCAGCAGCGCCGCCTCTACGACGCGGTCGCAGCAGGTGACCTGGCGACGGCACGGCGCATCGACGAGGAACTGCAGGCGAGCTACCGGTTCATGAACAGCGACGAGCGAGTGTTCTCCCAGTCGGTGAAGGTCGCGCTCGACGTGCTCGGCGTCGCCGTGGGGGAGTGCCGCCTCCCGCTCGGCCCGGCACCGGAAGGATCCGAGGCCGAAGCCCGCGCCGTGCTGACCGACCTCGGCTGGGAACTCTGATGGTCGCTCCGGTCACCGTCACGTTCCTGGGTGGACTGGGCGAGATCGGCCGGAACTGCGCCGCGATCGAGATCGACGGGAAGATCATGCTGCTCGACTGTGGCCTGATGTTCCCCGAGTCGGACATGCTCGGAGTCGACCTGGTACTGCCCGACTTCTCGTGGCTGATCGAACGCGGCGACGACGTCGTGGGCTGCATCGTCACCCACGGCCACGAGGACCACCACGGTGCCCTCGCCTTCCTGCTCCGCGAGCTGAGCTTCCCGATCATCGGGTCCGCGCTCACCCTTGGCTTCGCGTCGAACCGCATCGACGAAGCCGGCCTGATGGACCGCACCGAACTGATCGCCGTCTCCGACAACGAGCGGAGGAGCTTCGGCCCGTTCGACTGCGAGTTCATTCCCGTCACGCATTCGGTTCCCCACGGTTTCGCCACCGCGTTCCACACCCCTCAGGGGACCATCCTCCACACGGGTGACTGGAAGCTCGACCTCACACCGGTCGACGGGCGGCTCACCGACCTCGCCGTCATGGGTGCCATCGCCCAGAACGAGGGCGTGC
>JAGQSN010000149.1 GCA_020439555.1 Acidimicrobiales bacterium
TCCGAACCGACGGCACGCTCTGGGCATGGGGCCAGAACGACTACGGACAACTCGGAGACGGCACGACGACGGACCGAGCGACACCTGTCCAGATTGGAACGGCTACCAACTGGAAGTCAGTGGCAGTGGGATCACTCGCCTACAGCCACACCGTGGCCGTCCGAACCGACGGCACGCTCTGGGCATGGGGCCAGAACGACTACGGACAACTCGGAGACGGCACGACGACGGACCGTCACAGTCCGACGCAGATCGGGACCTCCACCGACTGGGCGACCGCCGCTGTAGCCGGAGGGTTCACGATCGCGACCCGCGCCGACAGGACCCTGTGGGCGTGGGGAAGCAACGCCGGTGACGAGTTGGGAGACGGAACCTCCACCGATCACCATGCTCCCAATCAGGTCGGCACCGGCAATGTCTGGGGGAACGTCGCTGCGGGTGGCTACACCGTCGCAGGGTTCGTCGTCGCCACACAGATCGACACGAGCCTCTGGGTGTGGGGATCCTCCTACCTGGGCGACGGAACGACGGGTCCGCAATCAACACCGAAGCGGCTCGGATCCGACTGGAAGGCGATCAGCGCCGGCGCGTACCACACCATCGCGATCAGGTCGGACGGGACATTGTGGGCATGGGGCTCGAACGCCAGCGGCCGCCTCGGCGACGGGACCACGACCAACAGGAACCGACCCGTCCAGATCGGTACGGCCGACACCTGGCAAGCGGTCTCCGCCGGTGGGGCGTCGTCGCTGGCCCTCCGCACGGACGGGACACTGTGGGCGTGGGGCAGCAACGCGTACGGCCAACTCGGCGACGGGACCACGAACCAGAGCCTCGTTCCCGAACAGGTCGGGACCGACACCTGGAAGGCGATTTCAGCCGGCGGAGGTTCGAGCATGGCGATCCGCAGCGACGGCACGCTCTGGGCATGGGGCCAGAACACTTTCGGTCAACTCGGTGACGGCACGACCACCACCCGACTCTCCCCGGTCAAGATCGGCACGTCCACTTGGAAACTCGTCTCGTCCGGCAACGCCCACACCCTGGCGATCCGCAGTGACGGCACCCTCTGGGCATGGGGCAAGAACACGGAAGGTCGACTCGGCGACGGTACGACGACCAACCGGCTCTCGCCGACGAAGATCGGAACAGACGACTGGCAACAGGTAGACGCCGGCGGGGAGCACTCGCTCGGTATCCGAGCCGACGGCACGCTCTGGACCTGGGGTGCCAACTATTCCGGTCAACTCGGTGACGGCACGACGCTGGCCCGCACGACGCCGACCGAGATCAGCGCGGACACGAACTGGAAGCAGGTCGCCGCGGGTTACTCCCACTCGCTGGGACTGCGTACGGATGGCACGGTCTGGGCGTGGGGCAGCAACGGCTCCGGCTCGCTCGGAGACGGCACGGTCAACAACCACAGTTCCCCCCTCCAGGTCGGAACGTCCACGGCTTGGACATCCATCGACGCCGGTTACGGCCACTCGGTCGCCATCCGCTTTCGCTAGCCCACCACTCCGGCTTCGAGGATCCTCGTGCCGCGTATGAGACTGGCCCGGTGGACGGCTACGACGAGACGACCTACGGCGAACGGTTCGTCGACGTGTACGACGACTGGTACGGCGACATCACCGACACCGATGCCTGCGTGACCGCCGTTGCCGAACTGGCCGGTGGCGGCCCGATCCTCGAACTCGGCGTGGGGACGGGTCGCCTCGCGATCCCTTTGGCGCAACGAGGTTCGAGGGTCACCGGCATCGACTCCTCCCCGGCGATGCTCGACGCGTTGGCGGCCAAGCCGGGCGGACGCGAAGTACGGACGATCCTCGGCGACATGACGGAACCCGCCACCGGTGACGAGCGGTTCGCCGTCGTGCTCATCGCCTACAACACGCTGTTCAACCTCACCGGCGAGGGGGCCCAGGCTCGTTGCTTCGCCTCCGCTGCGGCTCGGATGGCAGTGAGCGGATGCTTCGTCGTCGAGGCGTTCGTGCCGACCGTGGGCCAGGAGCCTGTCGAGGCGGTCGTGCCGAAGCAGGTCACGACGGACAAGGTGGTGCTCAGCGTCAGCCGAGCGGACCCGGCCCGCCAGGAGATCACCGGCCAGTACGTCGAGTTCACCGAGGCAGGCGGAGTCCGGCTCCGTCCCTGGCACTTGCGCTGGTCGACCGTCGAGCAACTCGACGCGATGGCCTCAGCAGTAGGTCTCCGGCTCACGCGACGCTGGTCGGACTGGTCGGGGTCGGCGTTCACCGACGAGTCGGGATCGCACATCTCGGTGTACCGCCACGCGTGAGGGCAATGTGCGCGCCGGGTGAGCCGGGTCGGCCCTACGATCCGTGCGTGATCGTCGAAGCGCCGAGGGCAGCGTGAACCAACTTCGCCTCAACCCACTCACCGGTCGATGGGTGACCGTCTCGACCGGTCGTGCGTCACGGCCCGGCGACGTCGCTCGTGATCACGCGCCCGTCGAGTCCTCGCCGGTCGAACCGTGCCCGTTCTGCCCGGGCCACGAGGAGCAGACTCCTCCCGCGCTGGAGACCTACGGACCCAGCGGCGATTGGCTGCTGCGCGTGGTTCCAAACCGCTACCCGGCATTCGAGGGCAGCGGGTCGTTGGAGGTCGAGCATTTGGGCCCCGTATTCGCCCAGGCGGCCGCGTCGGGGATCCACGAGGTTCTCGTCCTGAGCCCCGACCACGCGGCGTCGTGGGCGGACCTGTCGGACCCGCAGGCCGGACTCGTCATGGCGGCCCTCCGCGACCGCTTCGAGGATCACTCCCATCAGGGAGGTGTCCGCTACAGCCAGGCGATCGTGAACCACGGGAGGGACGCCGGGGCGAGCCTCTCGCATCCTCACGGCCAGATCATCGGGCTTCCGTTCGTGCCCGGGGAGATCCTCGACGAGATCGCCGGTTTCCGCCGCTTCAGCGGGAGCTGTCTCATGTGCGCGACCGTCGAGGCGGAACGGGATGCCGGTCACCGCCTCGTCGCCGACCTACCTGGCGTGGTGGTCGTCACGCCGTGGTGGAGCGGTGCACCGTTCGAGGTTCTCGTCATTCCGACGTCCCACGGAGGGCACCTGCACGAGGCGAACCCGACCGATCTGGCGGCCGTCGGGCGCGCGGTCAGGGACGTGCTCGCCCGGCTCGGTGCCCTGCTCGACAACCCCTCGTACAACATCGTGTTCCACACGCTTCCCCACCGCTCCGACGACCCGTTCCACTGGCACATCCACGTCGTCCCACGCCTGCGAACCGAGGGCGGTTTCGAGCAAGGGACCGGCGTGCCGATCAACGTCGTGGCCCCGGAGGATGCATGTTCGCTGCTGACGGGTTGACCGCTCGGTCCCTGCGTCGTCGGGTTCGCCCCGACAGCGTTTCCTGAGGTCGTTTCGAGATGGGTCGAATTCGCGTTTCAACCGTGATCGACGCCTCCCCAGCAGCCGTGTGGGAGGAGGTTCGCCGGATCGAACGGCACGTCGACTGGATGTCGGACTCCAGGGAGATCCGCTTCACGAGCGAGGACCACACCGGGGTCGGCACGACCTTCGACCGGGTCGGCGGGATCGGTCCGATCCGCCTCACGGACCACCTGGTGGTCACGTCCTGGCGGGAGAACCGGGAGATCGGCGTCGCCCACCGTGGCCTCGTGACCGGCGTCGGGCGCTTCACGCTCGCACGGGTCCGCCGGGACCGCACACGGTTCACCTGGCACGAGCACCTGACCTATCCGTGGTGGCTCGGCGGGCCGGTCGGAGCGTTCGCCGGTGGCCTCGTTTTGCGGAGGATCTGGAGGCGGAACCTTCGAGTGCTCAAGGCCCTCGTAGAGAGCGGCCGGGACGAACGACCGGTCAGGGGCTGAGCGCCGACCGAACTGCGGCGGGCCGGATCACTGGGCCCCGGCGACCAGCATCGCTCCGACGAAACACCCGACGGCCAGCGCGCCCGATACGGCCAGCGGAACCCACCGTGCCAGCCCCGGCCTACGGCCGACGTCGAAGAGCACCCAGCCGGCGACGAGGCCTCCGATGAAACCGCCGACGTGACCTCCGACGGATATGTACCGGGAGAAGAACAGCGTGAGTCCCAGGTTCAGCGCGAGGGTCGGCAGGAGCGGCGAATCACGGAGTGACACGCCCTGGGCCCGCATGGCCATCATCAGCCCACCCATGAGTCCGAAGATCGCGCCCGAGGCGCCGACGGTCAGATCGTTCGGCGACACGATGAGCGCACCCAGGGAACCAGCGATGAGCGAAACCGCGTACACCATCCCCATGCGGAGCCGTCCGACACCTGCCTCCAGCACCATGCCGAGGATGTAGAGCGCGTACATGTTCACCGCTATGTGGAACAGGCCGTAGTGCAGGAAACCGGAACTGATGATCCGGTACCACTCCCCCTGCGCGACGCCGACCACCTGGAACTTCTGCGAGTCGAAACCGGCGATCAGACCGAAATCGATCTGCATGCGGCCCATTTCGCCGAGGATCGAACCGGCTCCGTCGATGACCACACCGACGAGGAAGACGAGGACGTTCAGGCCTATCAGGATGTAGGTGAGGATCGGCTTGAAGCCGACGTGGAATGCCGCCGCACCGATGCGGACCTGTTGACGTCCCGACCGTGCGCAGTCCGGGCAGTGGAAACCGACGGAAGCCTGGTGCATGCAGCGCGGACAGATCGGGCGGTCACAACGCTGGCAGATGACCCCGGCCGGTTGGTCCGGGTGTCGATAGCAGGTCTGGACGGCGGTCTCCACGGACCGCCAACCTACCTTCGCGCACCTTCCAGACCTACAGCGGGCTGCGGTCCCCGTTGCCGGCCGACGAGGGTCAGCGCCCGGTGAAGGAAGCCTTCCCGGGACCGTGCTCCATGAAGGAGGCGACGCCGATCGCCGCGTCCTCGGTCCGGAACACTTCCACGAAGAGCTCCTGCTCCAACAGCAGTCCATCTCGGAGCGATCCTTCCAAGCCCCTGTCGATGGCGTCCTTGGCCAACGCCTGAGCCAGGACCGCTCCCTTGGCCAGATCTCCCGCCCACGAGAGGCACTCGTCGAGGAGAACGTCCCCTTCGACGACACGGTCGACGAGACCGATCGCCAGCGCTTCCTGCGCATCCACCTGACGCCCGCTGAAGATCAGGTCCTTCGCCTTCGCCGGCCCGACCAGGCGAGGAAGCCTCTGCGTCCCGCCCCCACCCGGGATGATCCCGAGGAGGATCTCCGGTTGGCCCAGGCGCGCCTTCGTCGAAGCGACCCGGAAGTCACACGCCAGAGCCAGCTCACAACCTCCACCGAGAGCGAACCCGGAGATCGCAGCGATCGTGGCGCGAGGGATCGCGGCGACTGCGTTGAGGGCTGCCAGGAACAGGCCGCCCGTCTCGCGGGCCTCGTCGGGACCTGAGAACTCGCTTATGTCGGCTCCCGCAGCGAACACCCTGTCCCCACCGGTGATGACCACCGCTCCCGGAGGCTCGGCCGTCAGTTCGTCCGCGACCGCCTTCAGCGCACGCAGTACGGCGGACGACAGAGCGTTGACCTTCGGGTTCTGGAGCGTGACCACTGCGACGCCGTCATCGCGACGGTCGAGCGAAACGAGCGGGGAGTCGACAACTTCGGACATGACCGGGAACCCTATCGACAGCCGGTAGATCGGCCGTCGGGCGTGGCGGACGCGTCAGGCGTCGAGCGGTGCGAGCAAGGTGTCCGCCGCCGACCACGGGTCGAGCCGTCCGGCTTCGACGGCACGGCCGACGGCGACGCGGTCGGACTCCTCGAGCAGTGACTCGGCCTTGGCGCGCAGCCTTCGGGCAACGATCAGATCGAGTTCGTCGCGGAGCCTGCGGCTCCTTCGCTGCTCCAGTTCTCCGGTGCGCTCCATGTGGGAGCGGTGCGCTGCCACTGCCGCCCAGAGGTCCGCGGCACCCTCGCCCGTCGTTCCCACCGCACGAATCACCGGCGGCCGCCAGCGGCCCTGGGTCGTCAGGTTGAGCATCGACTCCAGGTCCTTGACGGTCTGAGCTGCACCCTCCCAGTCCGACTTGTTGACCACGAACACGTCCGCGATCTCCATCAGGCCCGCCTTGTTGGCCTGAACCTCGTCACCCCAACCCGGGTTCACGACGACGACCGTCGTGTCGGCTGCTCCCGCCACCTCGACTTCGACCTGGCCGACGCCGACCGTCTCGATCAGCACCCACGGGAACCCGGCGGCGTCGAGCACCCGCGCAGCCTCCGGCGCAGCCACGGCCAGACCGCCGAGGTGTCCACGTGTCGCCATCGAACGAATGAACACACCTTCGTCGAGAGAGTGCTGTCCCATGCGGACCCGGTCGCCGAGGATCGCGCCTCCGGTGTACGGAGAGGACGGGTCGATCGCCAGCACCGCCAGACGCGTGCCGGTGCCACGGACGTGGCCCACGAGAGAGCTGGTGAGCGTCGACTTGCCGGCCCCCGGAGCACCGGTGATCCCGACCGTGTAGGCGTCGCCGGCCAGTTCGAAGGCGGCCTTGCCGACCCGATGGGCGGCCTCGCCACCGCGTTCGACCATCGACAGCACCTTCGCGAGCGCCCCACGATGACCTTCACAGGCCTGTCGCAGCAGTTCCTCGGGGTTCGGGACCCGCACCTCGCCTCCTTCGTTCCGTTCGGCGAATCGACGCTACCGGTCGGCTTCACCGACCGGGTGCAGGTGGATCAGAGCGATACCGCCGTCTCTGCCGGCGCAGTGCCCGGTTCGATCTGACGCACCGCGGTGATGCCTTCGACCCGGTCCTTGAGGATGCGCGCGATCCCGGCGTTGAGGGTGACCGTCGACGACGGACAGGCGGCGCACCCGCTCCCGGCGAACTCGACGGTGACGACACCGGTCGCCTCGTCGACGTCGCGGAGGAAGATGTCGGCACCGTCGGCCTGAATGGCCGGACGGAGGATGTCGATGGTCGCCTGAACCTGGTCTCGCACGTTGCTCCTCGGGACGGTCACTATCCTCCCACCGTCGAGCAGGGAGAACGAAGTCACCGCAACGGCGGACGCGGGCGGTCAGCGCACGGCCCGCGGAGAGGGCAGAATCCCAGCGACCCGGAGCGGCGCTTCCGAGCCGGGATCCGATCCCGCTGCCGCGCAGCCACGCCACGGGCACCGCCCGGCCCGAGTCCAAGTGCACGCCAAGTCATTCGATACGACCGTCAACATCATCGAGACCGACGCCGCCGGCGTCGCCGCGCTGCGCCTCCCCCGTGACGATCTCATGCTCGAACAGGTCGAGGGGCCGGACCGCTTCGGGGTGGCCGAGGGTCCCTTCGACCACTACGAACGGACCCTCGCGGTCGACGAACTCGACGACGGCCGGTTCCGGGTGACCGAGACGATCGACTGGAAGGTCGCGATTCCGGTCTGGGAGCCCCTGTTCCGACCGTTGATGCGGGCGATGAGCCGGCGATCGGAACCACCCGACCCGACCCCCGCCGGCGAGATCGTCTCACCGCCCTGGTGGGCTCCCCCGGCACGGATCGACGCCCGGGCCGCCACCATCCTCAGTCGACTCTGCGTCATCTCGATGCTGGCCGGCTACCTGGGGACGCTGCTCAGCCAGACGTTGTCCTTCGCCGCCGACGAGTTCGGTGCATCCTCCACCGCCCAGGGAACCGTCCTCGCGGTGGTCCGGATAGGTGTGCTGCTGTCGGTCGCCCTCGCCTTCATGGCAGACCGTCGGGGTCGCCGGGCCCTCGTGCTCGTCTGCGCGTTCGGTGGCGTGGCCATGGCCACCCTCGGGGCCGTCGCGCCGAACCTTTTCGTCCTCACCGCGACCCAGACCGTGTCGCGTGGGTTCGCCACGGCTTTGGCGTTGCTCCTCGCGGTGATCGCCGCCGAGGAGATGCCTGCCGGAGCCAGGGCCTACGGGGCGAGCGTCCTGACCATGACCGCGGCGCTCGGCGCCGGCGGGGCCGTCGCGCTCGTTTCGCTGGCCGACCTCGCCCCGTGGGCGTGGCGGATCCCCTACGTCGCTCCGATCTTCGTTCTTCCGGCCATCAAGGCCGTGCACAGCCAAGTCCCGGAGAGCCGCCGATTCGTGACGCCGCACGGCAAGGCGACCATGGCCGGACACCGCGGCCGACTCGCGCTGCTCGCCACCGCAGCGTTCCTCGGGCTTCTCTTCTACGCGCCTGTCTCCCAGTTCCAGGTCGACTTCCTGCGTGAGGAACACGGCTTCTCGTCGCCGATGATCACCCTGTACACGATGGTGACGATGACCCCGGGCGGAATCGGGGTCATCGTCGGCGGCCGGTTGGCCGACACGAAGGGTCGTCGGATCGTCGGCGCCATCGGCACGATCGGCGGGGCCCTGCTCGTGACCCTCACCTATCAACTGGCCGGAGCCGGAATCTGGTTGACGGCCATCTGCGGTTCGATCATCGGGGCGCTTACGGTGCCGGCTCTGGCGGTCTACGGACCGGAACTCTTCCCGACGGCATTGCGAGCGAGGGCGAACGGCTGGATCACCGCCGCCGGGGTCGCCGGGAGCGCGACAGGCCTGCGGCTCGCCGGTCAGATGCGCGACCACTTCGACAGTTACGGACCCGCGATCGCGATGCTCGCCATCGGCCCGCTCCTGGTGGCCGTCCTCGTCGTCGCCTTCTATCCCGAGACGGCGCGGGTCGAACTCGAGGACCTCAACCCCGAGGACCAGGTGAGCGGCACCGAGTCGATCGTCGGGGCGCCGTCGACCGGGGTGTCCGGGCTGTTCTCAGGCCGGCGGCGGCAGGCGGGTGATCCAGTCGCCGACGGCTGAGCAGATCAGGTGGTCGACCCCGTCCAACCCGTGGCGGCCGCGTTCGATCCAGACGTGTTCGACCGGCCCGGCGATCGCCTGGGTGTGGGCCTCCAGTTCCTCCGGACTTCCGAACGGGTCCCTGGTCCCCGACACGAACAGGCACGGCACCTCGATCGCAGAGAAGTGCTCCACCCGCAACCGATCGGGCTTGCCTGGAGGGTGCAGCGGATAGCTGATCAGCACGAGTCCGCGGGCCTTCATCCCTTCGGCCACGGCCATCGAGCAGATCCGCCCACCCATCGACCGACCGCCCAACAGCAGTCGGTCCTGTCGGAAGCGACGTGCTGCTGCGAACGCGGCGGCATCGGCCCGAACGGACTCGACGAGCTTCGGTGCCCGGTCCGGAGCCCGTCGTCCCTCCTTGCGGTACGGGAAGTCGACCCTGTCGACCGGCAGAGGAGCGAGCCCCTCCTCCAACGCGACGAGGGTGTGGTGGTCCCGGTCGCTGCCGGCGCCGGGGGTCAGTAGGAGGCCGCCCGGACGGCCTGCGCGCGCCACTCCTCAGCCCTGCGTGAGGATGCGACGCGCCCGCGCCAGATCGTCGAGCCGGGACGCGGCGACATCAGCGTCGCCGCCGTGGTCCGGATGGGCGGCACGGACCAGTTCACGGAACCGACGGTGCACGAGCGGACCGTCGATCGTCGACTCGGTGAGGCCGAAGAGTCCCAGCGCCCAGGCTCGCGGCTCGTGGCCCCTGAGAGCTGCCAGGTCCCGGCTGACGGTGTCACCGCCGAGGTACTCCACCAAGGACGGCCCGACCGATCCCCGCCAGGCGAGACCGCGCCTGGCCGCACCGAGTGCCGCAGCGCGTGCCGTACCGGTGAGGCGACCGGCCGCGTAGATCGCACCGAGGACGTTCGGCATGGCGTTGCCCCGTTCGTCCAGATCGAACTCGAGCCGCTCCCCGTCTCCGCGGAGCCGGTGAGCGTGCGACGTGAGGCCGATCCGATCACGTTGGAGCCGGTGGCGGAGCCGAGGTTGAGGAATCCGATGTCCGGCCTCCAACTGGCGGGTGAGGCGTTCGAGGTCACCGAGGAAGTCCCGATCGACCTCGGGCACGAATCGGGCGACGACGGCACCGAGCAGCAGGCCACCGAAGCCGAGGCCCGGTCCGACCGGAAGCTCGGAGTCCCCCAGGGCGATCCTCCGAGTGGGCGCGACCGGTCGGGACAGGTACAGCTCCAACTCGGCCAGCAGCACCCTGGCAACGGTACCGGCAGGCACCCGCGATGACGAGTCGTGTGCGGGTCAGACGATCTCGCGCAGTTGTTCGCGTAGCACCCGGGCCTTCTCGGCGAGACCGGCGTCGGAGGCCTCGTCGCCCTCACCATCCGGCTCATCCTCGCCATCCTCGTCGCCCGCGCGATCCTGGCCGCCGTCTCCGACGTCCGCCGCCGATTCGACCGGTTCGAGATCGGAGTCGCCGTCCTCGTCGTCGCCGCTGCCGTCAGGGTCCTGATCGACTTTCGACAGCGTGACCAGTTCGGTGGTGCGTCGAACGACCTCCTGCCACGAAGCGAGTTCGAAGCCGTACGGCACGGGCATCTCGTCGATCGGTTCCGCGGCCGTACGGAAGGCCCGCCGCAGCTTCTCGTCGTCGGGTCGCTTCATGAGCCGGTCGACAGCCACGTAGAGGCCCGACAGCACCGCCTGGGAATCGACCGAGGAGCCGCCGCCCTCCTCGACCTCGTCGAACACGGCGTCGATCAGAGCGAGGACCTTCTCCTCGTCGTCCTCACCCAAGAGGAGGTCGCCCTCGTCGCTCCAGAGGTGAGGGACGCCCTCCGCCATGAGCCGTGCCTCCAAGGCGTCGACGGTGTCCTGATCGAGGCCTTCTATCTCCAGTGCGACGAGCGGCTCGTCCTCGTCGGGTTCGGGCACCTCGCGCCCCTCGACCGCCTCGATCAGCCCGTCCACGGTGTCCTCGAACTCCGCTGGCACCAGCAGGACGGTCGCCTCCCAGACCCTCGGCACACCCTCCTTCTCCAGCATCCCTTCGAGGGCGACCTTCAACTGGTTTCCCCAACCCGGCAACTCGTAGCCGATCTGACCTCGGTCGTCGCTTCCCGTGGCGGACTTCGCATCGGCTGCTGTGGCCGTCGTCGTGTCGTCGACGAGCGTCGATCCGCAGTCGATGCAGCGGCGGACCGTCGCCACGTACTGGGTTCCGCAGGAGGGACACGAACGCGTAGCCATTCGCGCAGTGTGTCAGACGGCCGCCGTGCCCGAGAGAAGCGGGCGGTCCGCCGAATCGGCCCGGCAGCTCACGGGTCACCGTCGGCGACGACGATCGGTACCCCTAGGGAGTCCGCCAGGAGGCTGCTGCGTTCCCCGACGGCCCAGCGCTCGAGCGACAGATCCGCATCGGCGGACGAAGGGAGAAGCTCCAGGACGAGGCGGTCTCCCTCGTCGGTGACGGCCGCCCCGGTCACGGATCGTGAACGGGAACGGTCCATCCCGATGGCGATGCGCAGTATCCCGGCCGCCACACGGACGGTCCACCGGTCGTCCTCACCGAGAGCCGCCCACTCCGGATGGGTCTCCTTCGGGACGCTCTTTCGGTGGTAACGGGCGATGAGTGCGACCGTCTCTATCTCGGAGTCGGTGAAGCCGACGAGTCGGTCGGTGTTGCGGATCACGTAGTACGAGTGCTGGTGGTGGCGGCTGTGGGAGATGGTGAGCCCGACGTTCGCCAGAAGGGAGCCGGCCTCGAGCAGGTCCCTCGCGTCCGCGCCCAGCCCGTGACGGGATGCGGTGGCGTCGAACAGACCCAGCGCCAGGTGAGCGACGTGCTGGGCGTGCGACGGGTCCTCATCGGTCCGGGCGACCATGTCGAGCACACTCCGCCGCGCCACGTCCCGCAGGTGGAGGTGCGGCCCTCCCTCCCGGCGCTGCACGGTGTCCAGGAACACCCCTTCGCGCAGCGCGTACTCGCTGACGACCATCTCCTTGATCCCGAGCACCTCGAACACGCCTTCGAGGACCAGCGCCCCGGCGAGGATGATGTCCTCCCGCTTCGAGTCGAGGTCGACGAGGGTCGCCGTCGTGCCCTCCCGGCGGGCGGCGACGAGCGCTTCGACCACACGTCGAACCTGCTTGCGGCTGAGCGCCGCGCCGTTCAGGGAACGAAGGGGCTCCTCACCCGCGAGTCCCCTCGCCAGGCGCAGGACCTGTTCGATCGTGCCCGACGACCCGACGGCCACGTCGAACCCGTTCCGTCTCGTCATCTTGGCGAACGCGGCCAGGGTGGAACGGACGTGGCGGCGACACGACGAGACCGCAGAGGGATGAAGGGTCGCACCGCCGAAGAAGCGGGTCGTGAGGCGCACCGCACCGAGCTTCACGCTCGTGGATGCGATGACTTCGCCACGTTCGCCGACGAGCAACTCCGTCGAGCCACCTCCGATGTCGCACAGCAGGATCCTCCGGTCGAACAGTTCGAGTGACTGGAGAACTCCGAGGTGGATGAGCCGCGCCTCTTCGGTGCCCGACACCACCTCGATGTCGACGCCTGCCTCCGTCCGAGCGCGTTCCAGGAGGAGGTCGCGGTTCGTCGCCTCCCGCACGGCACTCGTCGCCACCGCCCGCAGCGGGGCGCCGTGACTGTCCGCTATGCGACGGAACCGTTCCAGGGCTGCAACGGCCCGGTCCACGGCTTCGGTCGACAGGAGCTTCATGTCCGCGTCACCACTGCCGAGACGGACCATCTCCTTCTCCCGGGTCACGACCTCGAACCCACCGCCGACAGTGGTGCGAGCTACGACGAGGTGCACCGAGTTGGTCCCGACGTCGACAGCAGCGAGCGTCCCCGAGCTCTCGATGCTGTCGGACCTCTCGGGCACGGAACGATTCGCTATCGCGGCGAACCGATCGCCGCAAGGTGCAACCACGCGACGCCCGGGAACGGACCGTGGTCTGTCCAGCGAATAACCTGCACGAATGCCCGAGAAGCAGGTCCCAACCCGAAACCTGGCCATGGAGCTCGTCCGGGTCACCGAGGCGGCGGCGATGGCCGCGTCGAGGTGGGTCGGCGCCGGCGACAAGGAGGCCGCCGACGGCGCGGCCGTCGACGCCATGCGCCTCGTCCTCGGCACGGTGCCCATGGATGGCGTCGTGATCATCGGCGAAGGCGAGAAGGACGAAGCGCCGATGCTCTACAACGGTGAGCGCATCGGTGACGGAACTCCCCCGGAGGCCGACATCGCCGTCGACCCGATCGACGGTACGACGCTCACCTCTCTCGGCCGCGGCAACGCGATCGCCGTGATAGCGGTCAGCGAGCGCGGGACCATGTACGACCCGGGTCCGTGCGTCTACATGGAGAAGATCGCCACCGGCCCCGACGCCGCAGACGCGATCGACATCAACGCCACACCGACGGAGAACCTGCACGCCGTGGCCAAGGCGCTCGGCAAGTCCGTCCGTGAACTGACCGCAGTCGTGTTGGATCGTGACCGCCACGCCGACCTCATCGGCGAGATCCGCCAGGCCGGCGCCAGGATCCGCCTCATTCCCGACGGCGACGTGGCCGGCGCGATCTCCACCGCGTGGCCCGACTCGGGAGCGGACGTGCTCTTCGGCATCGGCGGCACGCCCGAGGGCGTGATAAGCGCCGCAGCGCTCAAGTCGATGGGTGGTGCCATTCAGGGCAAGCTCTGGCCCCGCAACGACGGCGAACGCCAGGCCGCGATCGACGCCGGTTACGACCTCGGCGAGGTGCTCGACACTGATCGCCTCGTCGCCGGCGACAACTGCTTCTTCGCGGCGACGGGTATCACCGACGGTGAACTCCTGCGGGGTGTCCACTACGACGGCCGTAGCTGCACGACCCAGTCACTGGTGATGCGTTCCCAGTCCGGGACGGTGCGCCTCGTGAACGCCCGTCACCGCCTGAGCAAGCTCAAGGAATACTCAGCCATCGAGTTCAGCTGAGCCGAGTCGTGCTGCCGGTGGTTCCAACCGCCGGCAGCACCTTCCGATGATCAGTGGGCGGTGGTGTCGGCTCCGGCCAGGGCCAGGCGCACCTCGGCCCGCCTGCGGGCGAGGGTTGCGTCGAGGACGCCGGCCTCTTCCTTCTCGAGGGCGGACGCCCGCTCGTACGCGTGCCGCGCCCGGGCCACGTCGATGGCCTCCGGCGATTCCGCCACGTCGCTGATGATCGACACGTTGTCGTTGCTGACCTCGACGAATCCGCCGTGGACGGCGAACGCGACGTCGTCACCCTGTTCGGGACGGATCGTCAGCACACCGATGTCGAGCGCTCCCAGGTACGGGACGTGCCCGGTCAGGAAGGAGATGTCGCCACCTTCCACGACACGGGTCGTCACCATCTCGGCCTCGCCGGACCAGAGCACACGCTCCGGCGACACGACCTGCACCTGCAACGTCATGGCCTGATCACTCCCCCGCGGACTTGCGGAGCTCGGCGGCCTTGGCGCGGGCGTCATCCGCGCCACCGACGTTGAGGAAGGCCTGCTCGGGAAGATCGTCGAGCTCGCCGGTGACGAGTTGCTCGAAGCTGTCGATGGTCTCCTCCACCGGGGTGAAGATGCCGTCGAGGCCGGTGAAGTTCTTGGC
>JAGQSN010000011.1 GCA_020439555.1 Acidimicrobiales bacterium
TCGAGCTTCTGCATCGTGACCCGTAGGCCTCGGGACTTGAGCAACCGACCGAGGGAGGACGCGGTCAGGCCCTTGCCCAGGGAACTCGCCACGCCGCCCGTTACGAAGATGTGTTTCGTCACGGGATCACAGGCTACCGCGCGCGACGCGATTCGCCCGAGGATGGTCCGGAAGGTCTCCTCAGGGCGTCGTCGGCGGTCTGCGTCCGAGCATGTCGATCGCGTTCAGCACACCCACTGAAGCGATGACCTTCGAGAACGAGATCTTCTCGCTGGCGAGGTTCAGTCCGACGAGTACGACCACGGTCAGCGCCTCGGCGATCCGACCGGTCGTGAGCACTACGCCGAGTCCGAGGGCCGCACCAAGGACGTTGGATCCCGCGTCGCCCAACATCAGTTCCTCCCGGAGGTCCGGGAGCAGCAACCCGGCCCCAGCGCCGACGACGAGGAGCATGCCTGCCAGTGCGCCACGTTCGACACCCGGAGTGACCACGAGTAGCGCCAGAGCGCCGAACAAGGCGACTTTCGTCGTACGACCCGGTGCCCGGTCGAAGAGGTTCCCCAGGTTCGCCGCCAGCGCGACGAGTGAGGCACCGAGGATCAGGTCGAGCACGGTGTCGACCCCCGTGCGGCCCACGACCACGACGGCCAGCAGACCGCCGCCGAGCAGCTTCAGTCCACCTGTGCTGAGCCTTCCGTGGACCATCGCCTTGAGGTGGCCGCGAAACCCGCGGTCGTCGCCGTGAGCGGCGAGATCGTCGAACGCACCCAGCAGTCCGAATCCGAGCACCAGGGGCAGGGTCAGCTCTCGGGATGCGTGTCCGACGACCGGATCGTGCCGCAGGACTTCGGCGACCGCGAGCACGGCCTCGACGGCGATCACCGCTGTCACCAGTACGACCCCGGCAGCGACCGGGACCTCCTTTCCGCGGAAGTTGGTTCGGCGAAGGACGGGTGCGTCGAAGATGGGGCGCGCTGCGAGCCACGTCGCGAAGGCGACCCCACCCGCGGCGAGCAATGCTCCGACAGCTCCGAGGATGCTCACGTCATCGCCCCCGCTCGAGCTCCGAGTTCCGGTTCCCCGCTCGATGCCTCCTCGGTCGGGTGGTCGGACACCTCGGGGTCCTCACGTCGAAGGCCGGCTGCCGGCGACTCGGAATGGATCGACCTCGCGCTCATGACGGCCTGGAGCGTGTAGGGCGCCAGGTAGGCGACGAACAGCGCGATCACGATCGGGCCCGAATCGTTCGCGGCGAAGCCGAGGAGCGCCGCGCCGATCACGGCCAGGAAGCCGAAACGGCGAGCGGTGCCTGTCGGGAAGGCTTCGCCCCACCAGCGCCAGACGACGAGGGTCACGACGAGGAATATGACGACGATCGGCAACAGGTCCGTCCAGGTGGACCCTCCCAGGATCCGGAAGTTCGCCGACTGCTTGCGAAGGAACGAGTCCGTGATGGCGGAGAAGCCGTCTTCCCTCACTTGCTCGGCGAAGCGTCCGAGGTGGCTACGACTGGCTTCCGGCCGTGCCAGGTCCGCCAGGGCTGCGAGCACGACGACGACGGCCATGGCTCCCATGGCGGCGACGGCCGTGCGGAGCCGCACCCTCCGTCCGGACAGCACGATCAGCACAAGCGCGTAAACGGGGAACAAGGTCATGAGGGTTCCGACGTCCGCGCCGAGCATCGGTAGACCGGCCGAGAGGAGCGCGACGACGAACACGCAGGCAACACGAACGACCGCCTCGCTCCTCCGGGTCGCGGAGTCCACGTGCAGCGCGCCCCAGATGATCGAGCACGCTCCCAGGACGGCGAAGGTCGTGTTGGGGATCCCGTAGAAGCGACCCGCGTTGTGCATCGAGGATCCGAGCCAGCTCGACATCTGCATCGGTGTGCCGAGCCATGTGTCGACGACGATCACCGCGGTGGTCGCGCCTGCCACCAGAGACAGCCCTCGGAGCGGGTCACCTCGTCGGCGCGCCGCCACCGCACCGAAGGCCAGTGCCCCGGCGACGGCGAGCAGGACCTGTGCTTCGAGCACCGTGCTGACGTCGGGCACGAGACGGACGAGGAACGACGTCATCGGGTAGCTGGCGAGCGCCAGGGCGAGCCAGGATGACCAGGGTGTCAGCCGTGGCCAGCGAGGTCGCCTGGTGACGACGAGAAGCGCCAGCAGGTACACGGCGGCGTGGGCGAGGATGAAGTACCAGGACTGGCCGTAGTAGGTGCGCTCCCGGACGTCGGTGTCGCGGTCGATGCGTTCCAGGTGGTCGAGGTCCACGGTGCCCGCCTCGTAGCGGAACGGGTTCCCGGGGACGTCGACAGGTTTCGCGATCCCGAGTGCGTCGAGGACCGTCGGGGCGACGTCGGTGATCGCGACGAGGCCGTCACGCTTGGTCGAACCCGACTGGAGGGTGCCAACGGGGACGTTCGGACCGGCCACGACCGTCGGCTGGAGGTGGTATCCGGTGCGTGGCCTCAACGAGGTGACGATCACCAGCGTGTCCTCGTCGATCCCGTCGAGGATCCGACCCAACGCCTCGTCGGTGCGCCGCACGGCTGCGGACCACGCGCTCGACCCGGCCGACGGTAGGGCCTGGCGGGACCAGTCGTCCGCCCGGTCGAGATCGCCGGGTGCCACGACGACCAGGGAAGAGTGGTCGAGTTCCGCCAGCGCGGCCTTGGCCAACCGAGCGGGGTCGGTGTGTATGCCGTAGGGGGCATCGGGATCCGGGACGGTCAGACCGTCGACGACTCCGGTCGCTCCGCCGTCCGAACGCATCGTCGCCAGCGCCGCCGGACGGTCCACTACGTCGTCGGCGCCGAACAGTCCCGGTCTGTCGTTCGAGCCGACGAACGTGGCCCTCATCCGATGCGCGGCGAGGGTGTCCGCCAAGAAACCCGGAGACCCTGCGGCGCTCGGGCCGTCGTTGGCCCGGCGCAACGAAACGGCGCCGATGACGGCGAGGTCACCGCTGGGAGTCGTACCGGTCAAGTTCTTCAGGTACTCCCCGGCCGTCATCGGTCCGATCGACTCCCCGACCGGTAGGACCCGACCCGAGTCGGATCGAGCTGCCAGGCGGGCACCGGAGCCGATCGCCAGGAAGCCTTCCCTGTCGTTCGCCTTCCGCGTGACGGTTCTGACGCTCATGACGCCGACCGCCCCCCGCTTCATCAGCTTGTCCAGGTTCGGTGTCTCCTGAGCGTCGAGGTCGTCCAGGGAGAACGGGTTGTAGGTGAAGATGAGCACCTTGGAAGCGGGCTTGCCGCCCGCGGTGCTGGTCGGGCCGCGACCGGACCCGACGACGACGGCAAGTCCCGTGACGAGGAAGGTCGTGAGGAGAACGATCGCGATCCGTTGACGCTTCGTCGTCAGCCGCGGCCACAGGGAACGGACGATGTCGACCCCTTGTCCCCCGCGATGTGCGAATCCACGAATGCTCTTGCCCGTGTGCAGGTGGTCCATCGGAACCTCGACCTCTCGGACGCGTCCGCCTGATCGGGCCACGTCGATGGTCATCGCGACTTCGAGACCGAAGCGTTCCGCGCCTCGGAGACCTCGCAGCAGGTCTGCCCTGATCGCCCGTTGGCCCGAAAGGGGTGCTCGCACCTCGAGCCCGCTGGCTCGCCGGATCCCGGCCGCCGAAAGACGGCGGATCAGACCGAAGCCGCCCTTTCCGCCAGCCGAAGGAAGGACCCCGACCGTCAGGTCCGCCTCATCGGACAGCACCGGGTCCAACAGGAGGTCGGCCGCTGCTGCCGTGCGCGCCAGGTCGGCGTCGATCAACAGGTACACGTCCGCATCCGGTGTGTGGGACGCCCCGGCAAGTACGGCGGCACCCTTGCCGCGGTTGACCGGCAGTCTCAGTACATCGGCACCGGCCTCGGCCGCCACCGCGGCCGTGTCGTCGGTCGAGCCGTCGTCGACGACCAACACCGAGTCGACCCGATCGATCGCCATGAGCGCCGTGACCGTGTCGGCGATTCGGTCGCTGCGGTCCTTGGCCGGAACGATGGCGACGACGCGCGGGCCGGTTCCTTTTCGGTCGTCCGAACCGTCGGTTGGGATCGGGTCGAGAGGATTCACGGTTTCGTCGGTCCTCGTGGGGTCGGTGCTCGTGTCGGATGGGTGTGGTCGAAGTTCGGAGAACGTGGTGTCCGGGCGGAGTCGATCAGGGGGACCGCTCCCGTCGGAGGATCGGGGTGGCGCGGGGCCTTCGTTGCCGCCTCCGTCCGACGCCCCGAGTGCGGCCGGCTGCGCGGAGTTCGACAAGGACAGGAAGAGAGGCCCGAGTTGCACGCACGCCAACGCGAGGACGACCACCCCGGAATCGTTCACCAGCCAACCTGCGATGCCGACGCTCAGTGAGGCGACGACCGCTGTTCGCTGTGGTGAGCCGGGTGGCAGCAGCCGCCGGATCGAGGGTGATCGACGACCCACGACGATCCCGGCGACGACGAGCGCCGGCACGATCCACAGGATCGGGTTCTGGGCGAGGTCGGCGACGTTGGTGTCCCACTTGCGCCGGAACGTCGAGAAGCTGCCCCCACCGTCGCCGGCCTGGAGGAAGAATCGTCCGATGTGGGTGCGGTCCGCCGGTGCCCGCAGAGCCTCGAAACCGATCGCCAGACCTAGGACGGCGGCAGCGAGAAGTGCAGCCGTGACGATCGTTCGGGCCCGTATCCGTCGGCCGCGCAGCGCCCACAGGGTCACGCCGAGAACAGGGACGAGGGCGATGATCCCGCCGACATCGGTTCCCATCCATGGTGCACCGTCGGCCGTCACGACCAGAACGGACACCGTCACTGCCCACCACCAGGCGGACTCGCGGTCTCGGGCGCGGGCCACGATGCCGGTGATCACGACGATCGAGGCGCCCGCGAGCAGGGCGAAGCCGGAGTTTCCGAGCCCGGTGAAACGGGGCGCAGTGTGGGGCATGTAGCCGAAGAAGCTCCCGACCTGTAGGTGCGCGCCGGTCGCGAGGTCGCCGACGAGGATCGCGACGGTCAATCCGGACACTGCAAGCACGGGGTCGAGCGGATGGGCGCGAAAGCGCAGGGCAACCGTCGCCACGGCGACCGCTATCGCCCATGACAGCACGATCGTCCATGGACCCATGCTGTAGAGGGGCGTCCAGATCCGAAGCAGGTAGGTCGCTGCCGGCCATGAGCCGCATGTGAGGGCACCGAAGTACAGGGCGCGCCGTGCTGCCCTGGTCGTCGAACGGCCGGTCAGCAACAGGATGACCGTCAACCCGTAGAGCACCGACTGGACGGTGATGAACAGGACGTTCATCGTGCGATCGACCGATGCCCGATCCGCGATCAGGTCGTCGAGGATCCGAGCCTCGTGCCAACTGGACTCGGCGGCCCGGAAGCGCAGCGGCTGACCGATCATCCCCGTCGGCGTCTCGACTCCGACGGTGTCGAGGATCGTGGGAGCGATGTCGGTGAGGGTCACCAACGCGGGACGGTGGGTCGACGCGGAGTCGAGGTATCCACGAGCGATTCCGGGACCGGAAGCGATCAGCGGCGTGAAACCCCAGTTCGATCCCGGCGGTGTGACACCGACGACGAGCAGCAATGTCCGTGGGGCGAGCCGACGGCTGATCCGACCGAGGGTCTCGTCCGCGCGTCGGAGCGCGGAAGTTCGTAGGTCCTCGGCACGGGCAGCCGGATCAGTGGCTGCGTCGGTATCGGCCGGGCTCGTCGGAGTGGTGGTCGACGACTCCTGGGCGGCCGGGACGTCGTCGTCCTTTCCGGTGGCCTCCGACGCTTCGTTCGCCGCCTGCGCCGCGGCTCTCGTGGTGTCGCCGGTGTCGACGACGACCACGTCGGCGCTGCGTTGGGCGCGCTCGACGGCCGCGGCGAACCGAGCGGGGTCGGACACGACCCGGTCGATCCCCTCGCTGTCCACGAGCCGCGTGACGAGACCGTCGTTCACGGTGCCCGCGTCGATCATCCCGTCGTCGTCGACGACCGTCAGCGCCCCGGGTGCAAGCCGACCAGGACCCGCCGGGTCGACGAGCCCGCTCTGGCCCACGAACGCCGTCCGCCTCCCGGCCGATCGCAACGCCGTGCCGAGCGCTCCGACGGTCGTGCCGCCCTCGGGGGTGATCTGTCTCGTCAGTTCGGGCAGTGCCGGGATCGCCAGTGCCCCGCGCACCGGGTGTCCGACTCGGGCGGCTATCGCGTCGGCTGCGGTGGTCCCCATCCAGGGAAGTGCCGAGGGGACTACTTCGGGGAGTGCGTCGGCCCCGTTGGTCCGGTTCCCGGCCCCCAGAGACGCGTAGGCAGCGACGAGATCGGGCTGCTTGGTCTGTGTTCGAACGTTCGCTATCGCGATCGCACCACGCGACGCGAGCCGGTCAATGTTGGGCAGCAAGCCGTGGTCGAGGTCGTCCAGGGAGAGGCCGGGAACGGTGAAGACCACCACGCGATCGAGCCTCTGAGCGCTCGCTTCGGTACGCGGGGTGTTCGCCCGGGACAGACCGTAGGAGGACAGCAGGAACGCCACGATCAGAAGGGCCATCACCGCCTGCGCCGCCCGGAGGCCTCGGCGTCTCATCCGATGCCCACCTTGGCGAACAGGCTCCTGACCCGCCCGGCGACGGTCGGAAGTTCCTCTGAACCTACGAGCTTGAGAACTGTCGCCGTCACCGCCGCGACCACCAGGCCTCCCGTGACCACCGAGAGCAGGGCATGAGGAGTCGAGTCCCAGCCGATGGCCGAGACGGTCGCGAAGCCGCCCGCAGCACCGGCGGCGCTCGAGACGGTCGTGCGGATCACCGACGCAGACGCCCGGACCGCGGTGCCTAGGCGCCGCTTCACCGCGAGCGTCAGGTAGACGGCGCCGCCGATCGACGTGATCGACGTGACGACACCGAATCCGACGAGCACCCCGTTGCCGTCCACCTGGCCGGCGATCAGGACCATTCCCAGTACCGCCGAAGCGGTCACGGCGAGGTTCACGAGCGTGGGCAGCCTGGCTTCGTCGAGTGCATAGCTGGCGCGTGTCATCAGGAAGAACGTCGAGTAGCCGACCAGGCCTAGAAGGTAAGCGGAGAGCACCAGTGCGACCAGGCGGCTACCGGCCGCGTCGAACTGGCCGAAGCGCACCACCGACAGAGCCGGGGGCGTCACCACGGCCATTAGCGCCGTGGCCGGAAGTACGAGGAAGGTGATCGAGCGAAGCCCCCTGCCCAGGTCGTCGGCGAACAGGTCCCGTCGCCGAGCCGAACCGTGACGTGCGAGACGAGGGAACAGAGCCGTGAAGATCGGATGAGCGAGGAGCGCATGAGGTAGCAGGAAGAACGTGAACGCGGTCTGGTACGCGATCACACCGCCTCGGACCTCGCCGGCGAGGACGATGGTGGTCAGGACGAGTATCTGGTTCAGGCCGACATGTCCGGCACCCCAGAGGCCGCGGCGGGCGAGCGCACCCAGGCCGCCATGATCGACACGCCACCTCAAACGCATCCCCAGACCGGCGGGCCGCAGAGCCAGGAGCGGGACGACCGTCATCGCCACGGTCCCGAGGAGGGTCCCGCCGCCCAGCAGCACCTTCTCCCCCGTCGTCAGGTGGAGACCGCGGGCAGGGTCGTGGACCACCCGAAAGGTGATCATCGTCGCGATCACCACCAGATTGTTCAACGCTGGTGCAGCCGACACGGCGGCGAAGCGGTGGTCTGCCTGGAGCAGGCCGCTCGCCACGGCACCGATCACGTAGAACACCAGTTGCGGCAGGATGAACAGGAGCAGGAACGCCCCCAGGTCGGCCTGGGTCTGCCGGGTCGACTGATCGGCGCTGGCGGTCAAGAGGTCGCTGATCGGTGAGGCGAGGACCATTCCGGCCGTGACGAGCACCCCCATCACGGCCACACCCCGGAGCGTCAATGCTCCGGCGAGCGACCGAGCTCCTTCACGCTCACCGAGCCGCAACTCGTCCACGAAGCTCGGCACGAGCACCGAGAACAGCATTCCGCCCGCGAGAAGTTCGAACAGCACGTTCGAGACCTGATTGGTGCGTTGGTACGTGTCACCGAGGACTGCGATACCGAGGGCGCTCGCTGTGGCCATGACACGCACGAAGCCCGTGAGCCTGGACACGAGGTTCCAGATCGTGATCGTCGTGGTCGCCCGCCGGAGCGTCCCGTGGGGTGCCGCGCCCTCTGATGATGAGTCGGTGGGGTCGACCGGACCTGGTGACTCCGTCGCCGTCACGTCGAACCGGGGAGAAGTGCCGACGCGCCCGCTGCCTGGCCGTAGTGGCCGACCTCGCCTGTTCCGGTGTCCCGGACGGTGAGTACTGCCGCGGTCAGCCCGGCGAACGTGTCGACTCCGTCGACCGTCGAGTAGACGGGCGCTCGTTCGCTGCTGGCGCGAATGAGGGCGACGACCGTCGGCGCTCCCTCGCTGCCGCCGTCGGTGACGGGCGGGACGGTCGGGCTGACCACCACGGCTGGGATTGCGCGGCGAGCCGGGGTCGGCAGGAGGGCGAGCATGATCCGCGAGGCGACGGGGTCCAGGTTGGGTCCGCCGACGAAGACGTAGCGGTATCCCCGCTGTTCGAGTATCGGGTCGTCCGTGGATCGCCCCGGACCGGGGGTCAACCTGAGCAGGTCGTTGTCGAGCAGGGTCGTGACGATCTCGGGCTGTTTGCCGTCGGGAAGTTCTTCGGAGGTCTTCTTCGAACCGGCGTTCGGAACGGGTGCCGTCGTGGTCGGGGCTGGAAGTGACGGAGTCGGGAGCGAAGGAACCGGGGCGGTCGTCGCCACCGGAGGCGCGACGGTCGTGGTGGTCCCACCAGTGCCCTCCTGTTCCCCCTTTCCCTTCTCCTCAGCCGGTCGGCCGGCCAGGTAGAAGGCCCGCCGCAGATCGGAGTAGACCGCCGACCGCACGGCGTCCGGGTCAGACGGGTCGGCGTCGACTGCCTTGGCCACGTCGGCATCGACGCCATCGGCGAGGTCCAGCGAATCGCGGAGCTCCAACGTGCCGCGTACGTCCGCGTCGGCCCGGACGAGGGACATCCGCAAGTTCGATACGACGTCGGGGTCGATTCCCTCCGACGTGACGATCAGGACCGGCAGGTCTTCCAACTGACCGGCGAAAAGCGCTGCCGAGCCCGTCTGGATGAGGGCGTCGTTGCGTGCGTTCGCGTCCCCGATCTGGGTCTCCAGGCGGGCATTCTGCGCCTCGGTGTCGCTGATCCTGGCCTCTGCGCTGCGGATATTCCGGTCGAGGACGTCGACGGTGTAGCGATCGAGGAAGGTGCCGCCGAGTGCCGTCCCGATCCCGAGGGCCAGGAAGACGGCCGTTATCGAGACGATGTGGTAGCGCAGGTTGATCATCGAGGTCTCCTGGGCCCTCAGCGAGCCCGCTGGTGGGAGGATGGCGTCATCGGACCGACAGGAGCAGTCCGCGAACGACGAGGCGGATCGGTTCGCTCACGTAGCTGATGATGGCGAGGGTGAAGGCGGCGGCAACGACGAGCAGCAGCAGGTCACGCTTGCGGACCCGGCTGTCGTAGAGCCTGTTGACACCCTTGGCGTCGACGAGGATCGGCCCGACCTTCATCCTCACCAGGAAGGTCGAGGCCATCCCGGCCCGACCCTTGTCGAGGAAGTCGACCATCGACGAGTGGGTGCCCACCGCGACGATCAGCGACGCCCCCCGTTCGAAGGCCGCCAGCATCGCGATGTCCTCGCTGGTACCGGTCGATGCGAACACGGAGTACTCGAGGCCCATCTCGTCGAGGAGCTTCGCCCCTGGCGCTCGACCGTCCGCGTACGCGTGGACGACGAGGGCGGCTCCGCTGCGCAGCGCTGCGGGGCTGACGGAGTCCATGTCTCCGACGATCACGTCGGGCTTGTGACCCATCTCCAGGAGTGCGTCGGCCCCGCCGTCGACGCCGACGAGCAGTGGCCGCTGCTCCTTGAGGTACCCGCTGCGTCGGAGCAGGTCGAGGTCGCGCTTGTAGTCGACGCCGCGCACGACCACGAGGACGTGACGGTCACGGAAGTCGACCGGGATGTCGGGGATGTCCGGCTCGTCGATGAGCAGGTGACCCTCGCGTTGGATGTAGTTGAGCGTGTTCTCGGCGAAGCGCTGGAGCTCGTCGCCCATGTTGGAGCGCGCTTCCTTGAGGACCGTCTCGAACGAGTCCATGTCCTGACGGGTTCCAGACGCGACTTCTCGACCATCGCGGAGGACACGTCCTCCCTCGACGACGATCTGGTCGCCGTCGTTGATCGCGGTCATCACGTCGGCTCCGACGCCGTCCACCACCGGCACACCCGCCGTGGGTAGGAGCAACGGGCCGGCGTTCGGGTACCGACCCGAGATGCATGCCGAAGCGTTCACCACCGCTGCGACGCCCGCCGCGATGAGGCTCTCGGTCGCGACCGTGTCGAGATCGACGTGGTCGATCACGGCGATCTCGCCCGGTTCGATCCGCTTGGCGAGGTCCTTCGTGCGCTTGTCGACCCGGGCGATTCCGGTGACGGTGGGACCTGTGGGGGCGTCGTTGTCGTTCGGCCGGTGGCCCTCGGGCTTCAACATGGTTTCTCACCCGTCCGGGGCGGGGGTCCGGTGCGACCGAAACCCTCGGCGAACCGCGCACCGATCGTAGTTGCGCGGCCTCTCCTCACTGCCCTCGGGAAGTGCATCACCGACCCCTCTCACGGGCCGAGTTCGCGAGCAGTTCCTCGGCCGCTTCCTGCACCCTCTCGCTGTCGGGGGTGCCGGCAAGCATTCGGGAGATCTCGAGGATCCGGTCGTCGGGTTCGAGGATCCTTGCCGACGTGGTAGTGGAATCGGCCGTGCTGAGCTTGGAGATGTGGACCTGGTGGTCCGCATAGGCGGCGACCTGAGGGAGGTGGGTGACCACGAGCACCTGGTGCTCCGCTCCGAGTTCCGCCAGTGCACGTCCCACTGCCAACGCTGCCGATCCACCGATTCCCGCGTCGACCTCGTCGAACACGAGGACTGGTGGTGCGGCGCTGAGTACGAGCCGCAGAGCGAGCATCGCTCGTGCGAGCTCACCCCCGGACGCGACCTTCGCGAGCGGCGCGGGTGATGCGCCGGGGTTCGCGGCGAGGAGGAACGTCACGTCGTCGCCGGGATCGACGGGTCCCACGTCGACTGCGAGGCGGGCTGCGGGCATGGCGAGCGCAGCGAGGTGGTTCTGCACAGCGTCGGCCAACGGACCGGCGGAGTGACGCCTGGCAGAGGCCACGTCGGCAGCTGCGCGTCTCTCGTTCTCGCGCGCTCGGGTGAGCTTCAGCTCCAGCTCGGCGGCCCTTTCGTCGTGGCGTTCGAGTTCGGTCAGACGTCCCGCCAGGTGCTTGGCGAGAGCGATCACGTCCTCGAGGGTGCCTGTGCCGGCAGTGCCGTCCGGCCCCGGGGCCGTGCCGTACTTACGTCGCATCTCCCTGAGGAGTTGTCGACGCTCCCGCACGGCGGCGAGTCGTTCGGGGTCGTCCTCGATCGACTCGCCCAGCGCGCGCACTTCGGCGGCGACCTCGCCCAACTCCGCCTGCAGGGCTCGCAGCCGTACTGCGCAGTCCTCCAGAGGTCCGTGACCGTCGAGGGTCGCGAACGTCCTGCCCACCAGGTCGACCGCGCCGTCGTCGTCGGTGAGCAACTCGACCGCGGCGCGAGCCGCGTCACGGTGGTCCAGCGCGCCGGCGAGACGGTCCTCCTCGGCGTCGAGCCTCTCGTCCTCGTCCGCGTCGGTGAGACCCGCCGTGTCCAGTTCGGCGATCTGAAAGCGAAGCAGGTCGACTTCCCGTGCTCTCGCTCCGGCGTCCCCTCCCAACGACGCGAGGTCAGCGGTGAGTGCTGATACTTCCGCTCGGGCTGTTCGAAGTGGTTCCAGGTCGACTGCCCCGAACCGGTCCAACGCCTCACGTTGCGTGCGCCCCGAGAGCAGTGACTGGTGGGCGTGCTGTCCGTGGAGATCCACGAGCGGCTCGGCCACCTCGGTGAGGGCGGCGGCGGTGGCCATGCGACCGTTGACGTAGGCGCGACTCCGACCGTCCCTCGGTACCACCCTGGCGAGCACCAGTTCCTCGCCATCGACCTCGAAACGTCCCTCCACGAGCGCCTCCTGTGCTCCGGAGCGGACCAGCGCAGCGTCGGACCGTCCGCCGAGGAGAAGGTCGATCGCACCGACGATCATCGTCTTTCCGGCCCCGGTCTCGCCGGTCAGGGCAGTCATGCCGGGGCCGAACACGATCGACATGCGGTCGATCGTCCCGAGGTCGCGGACGGCCAGTTCGACGAGTCGGGTGGTCATCTCTCGCTGAGGCCGAACTTGGCCTTGAGGATCTGGTGGAAGTTGCGGTCCCCGAAGGTCACGAAACGGGCCGGTCGTTCGTCCGCTGTGACGCGCACCCGTGACCCGGGTCGGAGATCCATCTGGTGTTCGCCGTCCACGGCGACGGCTGCGATCCGGTCCGAGCAGACGGCCACCTCGACGACACTCGACGGTTCGAGGACCAGCGACCGGTCGAACAGGGAGTGGGGCGAGACGGCGGTCACGACGAGCGCCCGATGGCTCGGGGCGACCACCGGTCCACGAGCGGACAGCGAGTAGGCGGTCGAGCCTGTGGGCGTGGCGATGATGATCCCGTCGGCGTGGTACGTCGTGAAGTGCTGGCCGTCGATGGCCACGGACAACTCGACGGTCCGTCCCATCGCAAGCTTCTCGATCACGATCTCGTTGAGACCCGGTGGCAGCTCCACCGGATCACCCGTGCCTCGGTCTGCCGGGAATGCGCTGGTGGACACGAGCATGCGTTCGGTTACGGAGTGCCCACCGGCCAGGTAGGTGTCGAGAGCGGCTTCCCATGCTCCGGGTTCGACCTCTGCCAGGTAGCCGAGGCGGCCCAGGTTGATCCCGAGAAGTTCGGCGTCGGCAGCGACCGCACGACGGGCGGCCCGCAGCATCGTCCCGTCCCCGCCTACTGAGATCACGATGTCGACGGTTCTACCGTCCCCGTCGAGCGAGCAGTCCTCGACGTCGAGCAGGCTGAGCTCGTCGGCCGACGCGACCACGCCGACGCCACGGTCGAGGAGCCATCGGGCCACGTCACGGCCCGTCGACACGGCCTCCTCACGTCCGACGTGCAGGAACAGGGCTGCGGTCGTCACCGGCTCTCCCGCTCGTCGACCGCGCGATCGAGAAGGTCGTCGACGTCCGGGCCCGTCATCTCACCGACCACGAGGTTCAGGAAGAACTCGACGTTGCCGTCGTTGCCCTTGAGCGGCGACTTCATGGCCCCAATGATGGCGGCTCCGGCCTCCTGCATGGTGGCTGCTGCCTCGCCGAGCGTCCGCCGGTGGATCGCCGGGTCTGCGATCACGCCCCTGCCGGCGTCGACCTCGGCCCTGCTCGCCTCGAACTGAGGTTTGACCAGACAGATCAGCCGACCCTGCGGGCCGACGGCCGACACGAGAACCCGGGCCACGGCACTCAGGGATATGAAGGAGAGGTCCGCCACGACCAGGTCGAACGGTGCGCCTACCGAGAGCGGGTCGAGGTGTCTCAGGTTGGTTCGCTCGATCGACTCGACGCGTGGGTCGGTCTCCAGGCGCCGATGGAGCTGGCCGCGTCCGACGTCGACGGCGACCACGGACCGAGCCCCTGCCTGCAGGACGCAATCGGTGAACCCACCGGTCGACGCACCGGCGTCGAGAACTCTCCAGCCGGTCGGGTCGACCTCGAAGCGGGCGAGCGCGGCCGCGAGCTTCTCCCCTCCGCGGCTGACGAACCGCGGAGGTTCTGGAAGGAGCGCGACCGGTTCGTCGACGCCGACGAGCCGTGACGGGTTCGAGGCCGGAGCCCCGGAGACACGCACCGCGCCTCGGTCGACCGCGGCGCGGGCGGCGTCCAGGTCGGCCGACAGTCCGCGCCGGACGAGTTCCTCGTCGAGGCGCCGGCGCGGAGTGGAGGGAGTCAGCCCTGAGCCGTCTTCTTGGCGGCAGTCTTCTTGGCAGCCGCCTTCTTGGCGGCCGACTTCTTCGCGGCGTTCTTCTTGGCTGGAGCCTTCTTCGCGCCGGTCGCGCTCGGCGCAGCCTTGGAGGACTTCTTCTTCGGCATGACCGCGTCGATCAGCTTCTCCACCCTGGCCAGGTCGGCGACGGTGGCGAGGCCGAGGGACTCGGCGGAGTTCGAGATGTCACGACGGATCTGCTCGAGCAGTTCCTCCGTGTTGCGTCGACTGCGCTCGAGGAGGTCGGCGACCGCAGCCTGTGCCTGCTCGGTCTGGACCTCGCCGGTCTTGACAAGTTCCTTGATGATCGCCTCGGCCTTAGCCTGCGTCATCGCCGTGAAGGCCATACCTGCATCGAGGTACCGCTTGAGGATGTTCGTCTCAGCCATGACCGCAGGCTAAGGCCGCCCGAACAGTGCTTGCAAAAGTTTGCACTTCGGTCGACGTGCGAACTTGGTCACGCGTGTCATGAACCGACGCAGTGTGGCGGGTCAGAGGCCACCGATGCGGTTGGGCGGCCAGATGATCACGAAGGCCCTGCCCACGATCAGGTCCTCGTCGATCGGACCGAAGCAGCGCCCGTCGTGGGAACCCGTGCGGTTGTCGCCCATCACGAAGACGTGCCCCTCGGGTACGAGCATCCCGGTCGGAGTGTCGATCCCTGTCGTGTCACCGGTGCCACAGCCGATGGTCGGGTCCGTGGGGAGCCCGTGGGTGTAGGGCTCGTCGAGCTTCCGGCCGTTGATGTAGACGGAGCTGTTCATGATCGACACGTGCTCACCGGGAAGTCCGATGATCCGCTTGATCAGATCCTTGATCTCACCGCTCTCTCCCGGCGGTCGTTCGAACACGACCACGTCCCCCCTCTCCGGGTCCCCGAAGCGGTAGGAGAGCTTGTTCACGAGCACACGGTCGTTGGTCTCCAGCGTGGTCGCCATGGAGGACGACGGGATCCAGAACGTCTGGAACGCGAAGGTCCGGACGACGACCGCCAGTATCAACGCACCACCGAGCACGACCAGCCACTCGACGAGGTTGCGTCTCGACGACCGTTTCGCCTTGGAGCGACCCTCCTCGCGGGCCGCGCGTGCAGCCGCCAACTCCTCGTCGCTCACGTCGCCGACGTCGAGGACGGCCGCCGCGTCTCCCGCGAGGACGTTGTCCGCAAGTTGTTCCGATCCGGACGGCGAGTCGGTCTGATCGTCGGGCACGGGAATCGACGCTACCGCGCCCGATCGGTCGCACCGTTGCGCCGGTAGCGATCGAGCATCCGGGAGGCGGCGGCGCCCAGCACCTCGGGTGGCCCGAGTCGTTCGTCGAGATCGACGACCTTCGCCTCGGGACCGACGCGGACGAGAAGGCGTTCGAGCCATGTGCGGCTCGTGGCCCGCAACGTCACGGTGATCCGCCCGTCCACACCGGGGACTGCCGCGACCGTCGGTAGTTGCTCGACGACCCACCGCGCATCCGGAGGCAGGTCGATCACCACCTCGGGCGCGTCGGGCAGCCCCGTTCGAGACGTGTCCAGGTCCTTCGGACCAGGACCGGCTGTGGCATCCAGCACCTGCAACTCGCTCATCCGGTCGAGCCGGAATCTGCGTTCCTCCGACGAGGCCCGGTCGAGCCCGATCAGGTACCACTCGGCATCGGCCCTCGTCACAGCCCACGGGTCGACTTCGCGGACCGAGACCTCGTCACGTCCGTAGCTCCAGTAGCGGAACGACACGACCTTGCCGGCCGTGATCGCGTCACGCAGGAGGCGACCCGACGCACCTCCGTCCGGATCGGCTTCGACGTCGATGTCCTCGCCCGGTTCGACACCGATGACCGCGCCCACCTTCGCGAGCGCACGCCGCAGCGGCGAGTCCTCGTCCTCGTCGTTCGCGAGCGCGCCGGCAGAGGCGACGAGTTGCAGGGCCTCTGCCGGTGTCAACCGGAGAGGCCGATCCATCGAGAAGAGACGCACCGAGACCCGGTCGTCGTCGAGGATCACCTCGAACGGCATCCGGTCGTAGTGGACCTCGTCCGCCCCGATCATGCTCGCCGTCTCCAGTTCACGGACCAGTTGTGGGACCGTCAGCCCGAACTCGCCTGCAAGTTCCGGGTACGGGATCCCGTCGTCACCGCGGGCCGCGGCGTGACGGAGCAACGCGAGCAACCGCTGAAAACGCGTCGCGAAGTCGACCGAAGGGCTCATTCGGCAACCTCCGTCAACCAGTCCACGACCTCGTCTCGCAGCGATGCCGGACCCAGCACCTCCGCGCGGTCCAGGTACGACATCACCCACGACCGGAAGCCCTCCCGGTTCGTCACCGGCAACTCGACGACGAGGCCGTCGGAGTCGTCGCCCACCACCTCCACGTCTCCGAGGCCGGCCCTCACGTAGGCGGCGATGTCGGGGTCGAACCAGACCCGCGCCGTGACCGTCTCGTCGGTGTCGCCGCCGACGAGCCAAGGTGCCAGTTGCAGCCCTGGTGTCTCGCCCTCAGGTCGCTCGAACGCCCCTGGCGTGGGCCCTGCGGTCACCTCGCCCTGGACCCGGTCGAGCCGGAACCAACGCAGCGCGCCGCGACTGTGGTCGAACCCGACCAGGTACCAGCGGTTGCGGGCGAACTGGAGCCGGTAAGGATCCACGTCGCGGTCGACGTCGTGGTAGCGGAACGACAGCCGCCGTCGTTCGGCCAGGCCTTCGAACGCGGCTTCGATAGCGGGGTCCGATACGAGGAGCCCGCCGGCGGTGTCGGGCGTGACTCCCCCTCCGAGTTTCAGCAGCGCCCTCTGCCCGGTGCCGTCGCCCGAGCCGATGACGGCCACGGCGAGGCGGAGAGCGTCGAGTTCGTCCGGTGCGAGGCCGGGGTCGCGCAGGGTGCCTTCACCCGGCGGGATCCGGTAGCCGAGGATCGGCGGATCGGTGCCGGGAACGTTGTCGACGTCGAGTGGGATGCCCATCGAACGCAGTTCGGCCTTGTCACGTTCGAAGGAACGACGGAACGACTCCTCCTCGGACGGGTAGCCGGGCACTCGGCTGCGGATCTCCACGGCGGTGAGGTGCCGTGGGGTCTCCAGGAGGATGTGGGTCAACGTCAGGATGCGTTCGAGTTTGTTGGCGGCCATCAGCGGGTCTCGCGCCCCATCTCCGCAGCCACGACTCCCGCCGCGGCGGCCGCCCTGAAGAAGAGGGGGTCCTCGCTGACTCCCCTACCCATCGAACGGATCGACAGGTCGTGTGCGGCAAGCAGTTCCGCCACGTCTCCCGGCTCGACCAGGTGCCAACGGTGCCGGTTCTCGGGCGGTGCCACTTCGATCGGTGCCGCGACGTCCACCACCGACCTCACTGCTTCGAGGACCGTGAGGCTGTGGTGGCTCACGCCCCGGTGGCGTTCGCGGCCGTCCGCGTCCGAACAGCGGAGACAGGCGATGGGACTGCCACCGAGCCAGGCTGCCGCGTCGAGTGCCGGGGCGACTTCGAGTCCGGTGAAACCGAGCTTGCTCCCGGTGCCGGCGACACCGGGACCCATGCCGACGACGATCACGTCCGCCGCCAGGCGAGACTTCGCGAGCGCCAACGCGCTGGGAACGTTGAGCGCCTCGATGTCACCGCCGAACGCGTGACCGGCGGTCACCGTCCCACAGATCAGGTCGCGTGCTCGAAGGTCCGCCACGACGTCGCTGAGAGCGATCGGCAGGGCACCACCGTCGGTCATCACGTACGCGACCCGCGTGCCGGGAAGGTCCCGCGCGAGCGTTGCCGCCACGATCGGCACCTGGCTGTGGAGCCCGGCCACGACCACCGGCACTCCTCCCAGGTCCACGTCGAGGTCCGGGTCGTCCTCCTCGCCGGCGCCCGTGTCGACCTGGACGCTCGTGTACCGCAGCTTCATGAGGTGTCCGGGCCCCTCCTCACGGAACGGCGCACGGGTCAGGTTCCAGTGCACGACGTGCCATCCCCCGGTTCCGAGGCCACGGTCCACAGCGGTCGTGTTGACGACGACCTCGTCGTGGAGCCCCACGGGCCCGGTCAACTGCGTGAGCGCATAGGCACGTGACCCGTCCTCGAGCCGGACGCGCACCAACCCCTCGCGTTCCATCAGGATCTCGGTGACGGTCCCCGTCGCGAAAGCAGTCATCTCGTCAGCGGCAGGTTCAGAGAGACTCGATGAGCTTCTCGACCCGCTCGTCGTGGGCCTTGAACGGGTCCTTGCACAGGACGGTGCGCTGTGCCTGGTCGTTCAGCTTCAGGTGGACCCAGTCGACGGTGTAGTCGCGCTTCTTCTCCTTGGCCTTGCGGATGAAGTCGCCGCGTAGCCGAGCCCGGGTCGTCTGAGGGGCCTGATCGGTGGCCAGGTCGATCTCGGCGTCGTCACAGACCCGGTCGACCAGCCCACGGTCCTGCAGGCGGTAGAAGAGCCCGCGGGAACGGTTGATGTCGTGGTACTGGAGGTCCACGAGCGCGATCCGCGGGTCTGACAGGGCGAGGCCGTGGCGTTCCCGGTAGTGCTCGATCAGGTTGTGCTTGATGACCCAGTCACAACCCCGGTCCAGCGAGAACGGATCCCGCTCGATCGCAGTCACGGCGTGCTCCCACGCGTCGAGGGCTTCCTTCTCCTCGGGTGACAGCCCCCGGGTCTCGGCGAAGCGCAGCGCCCGCTGCAGGTACTCGCTCTGGATGTCCAGAGCGGACACCTCGCGACCGTTCGCCAGGCGGACCTTTCGGGTGCAGGTGATGTCGTGGCTGA